>JBNKDB010000275.1:0-3678 GCA_050288045.1 Anaerolineales bacterium
AACGATAGGTAGCCACGATCTTATGCATCTCGGTGAAGTGCGTTTCCATGTCCTGGATGAGTTTGAATTGGGTACGGGCGCGTTCGAGGTTATGATTGGGGCGGTGGGTTTTGAAATACACATCCCCATTGATATGATCGGCCAGGAAGCGCAGACCGCATTCCAACGTCATCAGGATAGCGGAGAAGGGCAGGTGGTCGATTTCCGTAGGTGTAAGGAAATCGCGGGCCGCCTCCAGATAGCCATGTGCCAGGCGGTCGAAAACCTCCAGATCGAACCACACTTTGGAGAGGTCGGGTTCGTCCTCGGCCCCGGCGTTGGCCCCCGAACGCACGGCGTCGCCGAAGTCGTAGACGGCCAGGCCGGGCATGACCGTGTCCAGGTCGATCACACACACGCCTTCACCGGTCTGGTCATCGATCATCACGTTGTCGATCTTGGTATCGTTGTGGGTGACGCGTTCCGGGATGGCGCCCTTTTCCTGGAGTTCGATCAAGGTTCGGGTTTGTTCGGCGTATGCCAACACGAAGTCGATCTCGGCTTGTACTTCCCCGGCGCGGTTGAGCGGGTCGGTCTCGACGGCGGCGTTAAAAGCATCCAGGCGCTTGGGCGTATGGTGGAAATCGGGGATAGTGAAGTGTAGGTCCGCGATGGGAAAATCGCTGAGCATTTTCTGAAAGGAGCCGAATGCGTAGGCGGCGTGATAATTATGTTCCAGACTGGTGGCCTGAAGATATGATTTGGCCGCGGTGATGAAGGTCTCGGCACGCCAGTATTCTCCGTCGGTGGCCTGGTAATACGCATCGCCGGAAACCGTTGGTATCAGATTGATGGTGCCGCGGGCTGTGTCTCCGCCGGCGTCAGCGATCTTAGTGCGCAGGTGTTCGGTGACGCGCTGCATATTATGCATCACCTGGGGCGGACACTTGAATACGTTTTGATTGATGCGCTGCAAGATATAGGGATACAGCGAACCGTCGGCTTGCTGGAAACGGGCGAGGTAAGTGCCGTTGATATGCCCAAAGCCGTAAGGGGCTGCGTCGATAAATGTGCCTTCGAAATCGAAATTGGAAGTGAGTTCGGCAAAATCTGTTTGCATAAATCTTCCGCGCTGTGAAATTCTGGGAAAATTATTATACCCTTATTGTATTCCCGGTGCGGTGGTTAGTTTGCCGATTTGTGGGTATAAAAAACGCCGCATGGTCGACATGCGGCGAATGTGTTTAGGGTAGGAGTATTACTGTGAAAAGCCACCTGCGCTAGGCGAGGCAATGGGTTTGCCGTTTGCTACGTGGGTGACTTGATGTTTGCGCTCCTCGTACTTGCGCAGGATTTCTTCCTGGTCTTTGAAGCTCAACAGCCCGATGTCAATCAGGGCGTCTGTGAAGCCCTGAAGTTGTTCGTCTGGGAGACTGTCGAAGATGCCTTCGTCGATCTGTTCGAGCATTTTGGTTTTATGATCCATACCTTCACCTTGGCACATGGTTAGCAGTTTATTGTTCCTATTCTAACGGAAGGCAGGCATTTGGTGCTTAAGGGTTTTGAAAGGTAGTTCGGGACTAAAGCGGGAATACTCAATAACCGACGTGGGTATAGCTGTACCAGGTTGCCAGCAGGTTGAGGAAATAGGTGACCAGGGTAAGGTAGCCAAGTTTCTCGATCGAAAGGAAAGAATAACCAATCATGAACATGGAGCCGCCGTAGAAGAGCAGTAGATAGGGCCAGAGCAGACGGGTCTGGCGGAAAGGGTAATGCAGGATGTAATCGAGGAGCAACTCAAGCAGCAAGAAGGCGATCAACACGAGTGGTAAAACGTAGCTCCACCATTCGCGCCGGTTGGCGATATTGTAGGCCACCGCTACGCCAAGGGGAAGGATCAGTGAGATTGAGAGGATGCCGCAGATGCGTTCAAGACGTTCGTAGCCAAAGGGGCGCGAGAGCATGATGCCGACGATCAGCAGGTTGAAGATATTGGCGCTGATGATCACGATCAGGTCAATCGTGCGGGTATTCACTTGGGCAATCATTATTCCCTCCGCGTTTCCATGCATTTACCAGATAAAGGGCAGCCGTGGCTACATTTCGGCCAGTTCAAAGAAGCCGAGTTCGCGTAATTTGGTTTCGAAGATGGGGCGCTCCAACTCAGGGAAAGGTGGGGCGGGTAGGCGCGGCTGGTTACAATCGAAACCCAGCAGGCGCATCGCTTCGCGGATGGCAGCCATAAAGCCGTATTCGATGCACAAGGCAGTGATGCGATTAGCTTTGAATTGTAGATCTAACGCGGCAGTATGCTCGCCGGAAAGTACCAGTTTGCGGATTTGCTTGTAGACGCCGGGGATAAAGTTGAGCGTCGAGCCAATGTGCCCGCTGGAACCGGTCATGGCGGCATAGGCGCTTTGCTCGTCGTAACCGGAAAATACCGACCAATTCTCGGCGCGCAGGTCGACGATCTTTTTGAATTCGAACAGGTTGGGGCTGGTGTATTTGACACCCATAATATTAGGGATCTCGACCAATGCCTTGAGTAGTTCGTGCCCGCCCTGCGCGGCATCGCCCCAGAAGTAGGGAAGTAATGGCAGATCGGGGATAGCTGCGGCGAGTTGGCGGTAGTAGGAGAGTACCGTCTGGCGGTCGCTGTATCCGGGCGGGATCAGGCTGCTGACTCCGGCAACCCCGTTTTCGGCAGCGTGTTTGGCCAGTTCGATTGCATCGCCGAGTACGAGGCTGCCTACCTGGACGATCACCGGACGCTGCCAGCCGACTTGCTGCATAACCAGTTCGGTAACGCGTTTGCGTTCTTCGACCGAGAAATAAAGCCCCTGGCCGGTTGCGCCCAAGACGTAAAGCCCATCTGCACCTTTGTCGACGAGGAACTTGACCACATTTTGCAATGCAGTCGGGTTGAGCCTGGCATCAGGGGTGAGTGGAGTGATCAGGGCAGGCCAGATACCGGTGAATGTGGGCATTGTCTCTCCTTGTGATTTTGCGCGCGAATATTGCCGCCCCGATTATAAATGATTTGTAGAGAAAGTGATGATTGAGATACTTTTGTCGGTCAGGGCAGCAGTTCTTTCTGATATTCGTTGTATTGGTGCAGGGGCTTCATGCCGACGCGTTCGTAAAATGCGATCGCGTTAGGGTTTTCGGACTCGACGGCGAGACCGACGCGTGGCTTGCCGCGTTGGAAGAAGACCCCAAAAACGTGCTGCAGCAGGGCCGCGCCGATGCCCTGGTGTTGACGGGCGGGCAGAACACCAAGTTGGCGTACCCAGCCGGATTGCGCATAGTCGAAACAGAGCGCCGCCCCGATGATGCTTTCTCCTTCGCACAATAAGAACCACAAGCCAGGATCGAAAAGCGGGTGACCGATCATGAAGCTGTGCCAATCTTCATAGCTGGGCGCGGTGCGCCCGGGGCGGTCGAAGGCAGTCTGGATGAAATCGAAAGTGGCGCGTTCATCTTGATCGGGGATGAAATTGCGCAGTGTGCTGCCTTCCGGCCAGGTGGGCACAGGCGGCGGGGCTTTGAATTCGACATCCATCTGGTAGTGATATTTCTTCAGGTTGAAACCGGTTGTTTCAACGATTTGATTGAGGGCGTGGTTGGTGTGGGAGGTATATAGGGTAACCTGTCCCTTTTCCAGGTTTTCGGTTTGCAGGCGCTGCATAGCGCGTTGTT
>JBNKDB010000276.1:0-10436 GCA_050288045.1 Anaerolineales bacterium
AGAAAGGCCACATCACCGTGCAAGCTCCAAGCAAAAGCAAGGTCAGCCGCACCATCTCCCTGATCCGCGCCCAGATGGGACCGCCCATCTTCCCCTCGCTAAAGAAGATGAAAAGCCCAGATGCCCAAATCATCCTGCTAACTGAAAACGTCGTCCACTCCCCCCAGGTGCACCTGGAATTGGAAGAGGCCGCCCAAGACCATATTCCCCTGATCCTCTACCAGCCTCAGGCTATCGACCTCCCGGATGACTTACAAGACATACTCAGCAGGGCAAATATCCTGGCCGAAGATGTACGCGACCTGGACGGTATCCTCCAGCACTTGCAAAGCCTGCCCAATCCACAAACCGAGGCTTGATTCCGTCCATTTACGGGAACTTTTTCGGAATCCCCATCGTCTTAGAGACAAAGCACAAAATAGATTCATCTGACCTTAACGCGGAAAAGAACGAAACCGAGTAAAATTATGCTGAGTCGGCACATTTTGTGCACGCATTAAAGACATATGGCAAAGAATGAGTTGGACGAAACCCTGCCCATGCGCAACCGCCCGCAACACGGGGGCAGTCGCGCGCCGGATTCGCGACCACGCCAGGAGCTTGGTCCAACTAAACCTTCCTCAAAACCCCCTGAACCACAAGATGAAACCCGGGCTACACCGGTAAACAAACCCGACCCAGATGCGACTCGGGCGGCGCGCGTTGGCCGCCCCAGCAGACCGACTCCATCCAAACCCACCCCCAGCAAGCCGCTGCCCCCTCCCAAAAAGGGCGTCCCCAAATCTTGCTTCCAGTGGTTATTGGTCGTGCTGGCATTGATCGCCGCCTTGATCACCGTCACGATTGCCAGCGGCTACTTCGGCTATCGCAGCGGCGAAACCGCATTCGTCGCCGGGCAAACCGCTACTGCCCAGGTTTATCTCGAGGAACAATACCAGCTTGGTTTGCAAGACCTGGAAGAAAAGCGCTATACCCTGGCCTTGCAGCGTTTCGAGTTCATCTTCAGCCAGGACCCTGAGTTCTCGGATGCCGCCGACCGTTGGGTGGAAATCAAGCTGCTGTTGGACATCACCGCCACACCCACATCACTTCCAGCTACCGTCACCCCTACCCCCACCGAAGACCTGCGCCCAATTGAAGAACTGTTCAACAGCGCCCAGCAACTATCGCGCGCCAGTGACTGGACGCCGGCCATCGATACTTTGCTGGCGCTGCGTAAATCCGACCCCAACTACCGCTTCGTCGAAGTCGACGGCATGCTCTACCTGGCTTTACGCAATCGCGGTGTCAATAAGATCATCAATGACGGCAACCTGGAAGGTGGCCTGTACGACCTTTCGCTGGCCGAACACATCGGCCCCCTCGACCGCCAGGCAGATATCTATCGCGGCTGGGCACGCCTGTATTTGCAGGGCAACAGCTTCTGGTACGCCTATCCAGATATCGCCGCCCAATATTACGGGCAGGTCGCCGGAGCTGCTCCCAACCTGCGTGACATCTCCGGGATTTCAGCCTGGTCCCGCTACTACCAATCCCTGGTCCATTATGCCGAGCAGCTTGCCGAAAAGGAAGACTGGTGCGCGGCTTACGACCAATATCTGGTCGTCGTTAACGCCGGGAGCGATCCCAATATGCAAACCGCGGCTGATAACGCCCTGGCAGAATGCCAGGCCGATACCGCTTCGCCGACACCGGAAACCACCGCCACAGAAACCCCGACCCTGGAGATCACACTGACCCCCTCTCCCACATTGTCGGCAGGCACCACCGCGGTAATACCGCTCACAGAAACCCCAACCCTGACCAATACCCCGGGCGGAGCGACGGCCACCTTCACGCTTACCCCGACGATCACCAATACGTTGCCTGCCTCCACACCCACATTCACAAGCACCATCCAACCAACCACGCCTACTTTCACAGCCACAGCCACCACCGCACCCCCGGCAACGACTCCGACCCTGACACCCACACCCTAAAGGCTCGTATGCAAAAGCGCAAACCTCCCAAGATCCAAATACCCCCACCAAACCTCAAAGCGATACTGGTCGCCGGGGTGATATTTTTGATCTATGCGGTCATTTTTATGCCAACGGCATTCAACAGCATGCACGACGTGGGTGAAAGCGGCGCCAGCGGAGGGTGGAAGATTTTCTCACCCAAAGCGAACGCGGAAGCAGGGGACAACCCGGAAGTCGTGTCCACCCAACAGGACACCAGCCTCTTTGGCGAAGTTCCTGAAGGCATGCCCATCCCCGAACCCTGGAACGGCTCTGACCGCGTTACCGTACTGTTGATGGGCCTGGACTATCGCGACTGGGAAGCAGGCAGCGGCGCTTCTCGGACGGATACGATGATCCTGCTTTCCGTCGACCCGATCACCAAAACCGCCGGGATGTTGTCGATCCCGCGTGACCTGTGGGCCGTCATCCCCGGTTTCAACCCCGGCAAGATCAACACTGCCTATTACTATGGCGAAGCCTACAAAGTCCCTGGCGGCGGCCCGGCCCTGGCAATGAAAACCGTCGAACAGACCATCGGTGTCCCGATCGACTATTATGCCCAGGTCGATTTCGAAGCCTTTGAGCGTTTCATCGACATGATGGGCGGCCTAAAGCTGGACATTCCCTATGCCATCAAGGTCGACCCGGTTGGCTCCAAGCAGCCCCGCTACCTGCAACCTGGCGTACAGACCCTGCCCGGCGATCTGGTGCTGGCCTATGCCCGTAACCGCTACACCGAAAACGGCGACTTCGACCGCGCCGCCCGCCAACAGCAGGTCATTCTGGCGATCCGCGACCGCATTATCGACTTCAATATGCTGCCTGACCTGATCGCCAACGCGCCCGAAATCTATGGAGAACTATCTTCTGGCATCGACACCAATCTCTCCCTGGAAGACGTCATCAAACTGGCCGTGCTCGCCAGCCAGATTCCCAAGGAAGATATCAAGACCGGCATCATCGACCAACGCTACGTCACCTTTGGCACCTCGCCGGACAAACTCTCGATCCTGATCCCGATCCCCGACCGTATCCGCACCTTGCGCGATGAAATCTTCGCTACCTCCGGCCCGTATTCCCCAATGACGCCGGGCAATGCCCAGCAGCGCATGGAATTGGAGTTCGCTTCCATTTCCATCCAGAACGGTACCTCGAACGGCAATCTGGGTGGGCAAACCGCCGATTACTTACGCAGCATCGGTGCCAATGTAGCCGAAGTCACCAGTGCGGAAACCGGATACAGCCAGACTACGGTGATCGATCATTCCGGCAAGCCTTACACCTTGCAGTTCCTGGTGGACGAAATGGGCGTCAATCCCAACAACATCCAGCACGATTACGATCCCAACAGCCGTGTCGATATCGAACTCAAACTCGGTGGGGATTGGGCCAGCGCACTGCCATAAATGTGTAACACGGGGGAGAACTTACAGTTTTCTTAGTAACAGAATAGTTTATTTTTTGGCGTCAGCTTTGATTTATACTATATGTAGAAAGTTTTTTCATCAGGTATATTCATGCCAAAGTCATCGCGCGTCTGGTTGCCACTACGTCTCAAAATCACCATCCCATACCTGCTGTTAGCATTCGTGCTCGCGATGGGGGTTTCGTACATCGTTACCAGACTTATGTTCGACACCACCGAAGAGCGTTTCCACAACCAACTGGTCGAGGCCGGTAAGCTTGGCGCGGAATGGATGGTCAGGGAGGAGTCTCGCTTACTGGAAACCCTGCGTATGTTGGCCTTTACTGAAGGACTGGGCGAAGCTGTCCAGAGTGGAGACGCTAACCGCATCCGTACGTTGGCTTATCCGGTCGTCACCAATCAAGGCGAAGAAGCCGTAGAAATCCTGGATAGCAGTGGGCAATTGCTGCTTTCATTACACCACCGGGCCGGGGGAAACGTTGAAGATTATGACTTCTCCCAGGAACCCTGGGCTGCCTTCGAAACCCATACCTTTGTCCAGAAAGTATTCAACCAGTACCTGGATAACCTGGGCGATAAATACGCCGGGGTGATCCGTTCCGGTCAGCAGAATTATTTCTACGTAGCCGGGCCGGTCTACTATAACGGCAACCTCGTGGGTGTGATCCTGGTTGGTAAGACGCTAGATTCGATTGCAAGCCAGATTCGCCTGGAAACCCTCACCCAGGTCACCCTATACGATTTCGACGGCCAGTCGATGACCAGCACCTTTTACGCTCCCTTGCAAATCACCCCAGAAGTGGCGGCCGAAGTCATCGACCATCAGAACACCACCAGTACCGTACGTTCCCTCGAAGTTGCCAATATCGATTACTCCGAGATCCTGGGGCCGTGGGAGGTGCGCAGTGGTCTAGACCTCGGGCTGATCGGCATTTCCCTGCCGGAAACCTTCCTGGTACACACCAGCAGCGTGACGCGCTTGCAAATCATGCTTTTCGCCACAATTGCGCTACTAACCATCACGCTGATGGGGCTGGCATTGGCGAACAATATTTCGCGGCCCATCTCGACCCTGGTAAAGGCCTCCACCAACGTTGCCAGAGGTGACCTCACCACAAAGGTAAAGCCGATCGGTCAGGACGAAGTCACCTTATTGACCGAATCGTTCAATACGATGGTCGAGAACCTGCGCAGTTCGCGCCTGGAACTGCTAGGGGCTTACGACAGCACCTTGTTCGGTTGGGCCAAAGCGTTGGAACTACGCGATAAAGAAACCGAAGGCCATGCTGTGCGGGTCGCCAACATGACGGTGCGGCTTGCCAAAAGCATGAATGTTCCCAGCGAAGAACTCATCCACATCCGGCGCGGTGCTATGCTGCACGACATCGGCAAAATGGGCATCCCGGATGACATCTTGCTGAAAGCCGGCAGCCTGACCGACGCCGAATGGAAGATCATGCGCAACCATCCGATTTACGCATACGATATGCTGTCCAAGATCGACTATCTGCGCCCGGCTTTGGACATTCCACTCTACCATCACGAACGCTGGGATGGTTCCGGCTATCCGCGCGGCTTGAAAGATGAGCAAATTCCCATCGCCGCCCGCATCTTTGCCGTCGTAGATGTGTGGGACGCGCTCAGTTCCGACCGCCCCTATCGAATGCGTTGGCCGCAAGCGAAAGTCCACGACTATATCATCAAGAACGCCGGTGTATTGTTCGATCCGCACGTAGTCACTGCATTCATTAAGTTATTGGAACAATTGGAAAAGCAAGCGGCACAAGCATGAAACGTGGTTGGAGAATCCTCAAACCGAAGAAAAGTCGGGGCGACCTGTTCGTTTTCTTCATTTTTATCATCGGCCTGTTTGCGCTCAGTATGATCTTTTTACCGGAGATCATGCCGCAAGATAGTCTCGATCATAAGTTGTATATTGACCTGCACGCCGTTTCCCGGGCTAATTACAACGTAGACCTACGAGCCGAGCCGCTCGCTCCGGTCAGCATAGACATCATTGCCGATATTATCCTGGATGACAATCCCCAGGCTAACGCGGCCGCCCGCCTGGCCGCCGTCAATGCCATTTTGCAAACGCCGCTGCCCTCACGGAATCCAGCTATCCCTCCTCAAGCCAACACCCCCATCCCGGCGACGGAGGCAGTACTCCCAGAGTCCACAATCCCGCCCACACTCACGATTCCTGGGCCGTCACCTACTGCAACATACACGGTAACCGCCGGTCCCTCGCCAACCCCGACATCATCCCCAACATTCGGACCATCTCCTACGCTAGGGTCTTCGCCTGCTGTTGACATCTCACCAACACCTACGGCCACCACACTGGTTGTCGCAACGGCCACCCGTACCAACACACCTGTTCCGCCGACCAATACATCCCCCCCACCAACGGCCACGCATACACATGCACCACCCTCACCAACTACGGAGAACGTTTGCGATAATATTCGGATTTCCAATTTCGCTGTAAACGGTCAAACCATCAGTTGGACGATCACAAACGATAGCGCCACAAACGCCACGATCAATGCCATCACAATAAATTGGCCATCTGGAAATGATTATCTAGATTCGATCACACTGGGTGGAGAGACCATCTGGGATCAACAGGATAACCTACCGCCCACTGTTGTTGACGCCAGTTGGAAAGGCAATGCTAGCCGCACCATTGGGGCAGGTTCAACCATGACAATCACATTCCAGTTTGGGGAAGCTGCTGCCTCCAGTGGTTACGATCTCAATATTCAGTTCAATCAGGATTGCTCAAAAAGTGCTCAACATTGATGCCAATGTTACTCACATTTGAGATCGAAATACCACTTCGAATTGATCTGGTGGGAGAACGTTTCGAATTCACCACAAACTGTAAGCTCGAACTGATAGCGCCCTGGTAAGACCCAGATCGACTGCCAGTTGCCGGGCGGGATAGTAAAGTTGTAGTCGGCCGGACCTTTCATCACAATCGACACATTTTCCCCCGTTTTATTATTCACATATACCTGATGTGAACCCTTTACTTTCAGGTCTTCCGGCGAGGGTGTGCCTTCCACAACCGCTACGGCGGTCGGTTCAGCCGGTGCCTCGGCTGCCGCAATCAGGTCACAAGCGGGCTGCACTTCAGCGAACAATCCCAATAGCCAGGCTTGTTCACCATCCGGCAGTTCAACCAACAGCCAACCACACTGCTCGAGCTGACCAACCACACGCAGAGATTCTCCCTTGCTGACTACTGCTACTAAGGCATAGTCCGGGCTTGGGCCAGAACGCAGTTCGACTTCTTCGATCTGGATATTAGCCAGCGCCACCACCTCGGTTGGGGTGCTGGTAGGAGCCGGTGTTTGTGTGATCGTTGGGGTAGGTGTCTGCGTGATGGTCGCAGTCGGTAAGGGGGTGTTGGTAGCCGTATAGGCCGCTTCGGTCTGCGCCACGTAGGTGCCCACCAATTCTTCCGGGGCAGCACCACTACAACCCGCCGTAAAAATCATGACCAGTGATCCTACACCTATCAGCAAATAAAATTTCCCAGCCTTTCGCATGTCTACCTCCGCCTTGTGAATAATCCACGTTCAGTAATCGTATTATAAAGACATTTTCCCGAATATGCAATTTTGTTCACAAACTGCAAGTGCAGAGAAGATTGGTACAATTAACCCTATTGACCATAAAAAACAATTTCATGGAGTAATGTGTGGACGCGGAAAAATTACAAATCCTTTTGACAAATGACGATGGGATCGATTCTCCCGGACTGTGGGCAGCGGCGGAAGCCTTATCCAGTATCGGTTACGTGTGGGTGGTTGCCCCACGCGACCAGGCTTCTGGTATGGGACGTTCCATGCCAGCAACATCAGACGGCATCATCCGTGCCCAGAACCTGAACGTACACGGGCAGGACTGGACAGTCTACGCCGTAGGCGGAACACCTGCCCAAACCGTGCAGCATGCCATCCTGGAAATCATGCCCCAAAAACCAGACCTGGTGGTATCGGGGATCAATTACGGCTCCAATCTGGGGCCGGGCATCACCGTATCGGGTACAGTGGGCGCAGCAATGGAAGGGGCAGCCCATAATATTCCCTCAATCGCCATCTCGCTGGAAACCGACAGCAGCTATCACCTGTCTTACTCCACAGATATCGACTTCTGTGCGGCCGCCCATTTCACCGTTTATTTTGCCAAACTCTATCTGGACAGTCAACTCGACCCGGACGTGCGCCTGCTCAAGGTCGAAGTTCCTGCGGACGCCACGCCAGAGACGCCCTGGGAAATTACGCGCCTTTCCCCAATCCGTTTTTACCAGCCCCTCCGGCCGAAGCGCACTTCCTGGGAAGAAGCCAGCTCAGTAGGTTACGCCTTAAAAACCGATCCGGCGGACTTCCCCAAGGATTCGGACGTATATGCCATCCTGAAGAAGCGCGTCGTCGCTGTCACTCCGCTCTCGCTGGATATGACCGCGCGCGTCGATCTACCCACATTGGAAGCAGACCTACGCAGCAAGGCTAAAACGGAGTAAGCCGCGCACCAGAAACGCGGTTATCATGCCATCACGAGACCTTGTGCTAGACCAACTGGCCGACATCCTGGCCAGCGTTGCCTGCCCGCACCCGTTACGGGTCGCCATCGACGGGGTAGACGCGGCCGGGAAGACCTCCCTGGCGGACGAACTAGCTCCCCTATTACGAAACCGCGGCCGCCCGGTCATGCGCGCCTCAGTTGATTATTTCCACAACCCGCGCGAAACCCGCTACCAACGCGGGCGCGGCTCCCCAGAAGGGTATTTCTACGATTCATTCAATTATGATGCAGTGAAGACTTTGCTGCTGGAACCGCTCGGCCCAACCGGGAATCGCCAATACCGCTGCGGCTGTTTCGATCATGAAACCGACCGCCCCAAGGATTATCCTTTGGAGCACGCGCCCGACGATGCCATCCTGTTGTTCGACGGCGTTTTCTTGCTGCGCCCGGAATTGCTCGCCTATTGGGATTTCAAAATTTTCGTCGACATTGACTTTGCCACCATGACCGAGCGCGCCGTGCAGCGCCATGCAGCCGAGTATGGCCCCGACCCGGAGGTGCGCGCCCGCAACCTCACCCGTTATGTCCCCGGCCAGCAGCTATACCTGGATGCCTGCCAGCCGAAACAACACGCCGACCTGATCTTCGATAACCGCAACTTCAACGCGCCGGTTATCCACTTTGGAGAATAAAAAGATGAATGGGGAAAACGAACGTATCATTCCAAAGCCAAAATTCAAGCTCGATCCCGCTTACCTAAGCTTCATACTTGTATTGCTGTTGATTTCCACCTTGATATTGCCGTATAAGCTATCCGATCCCATTCCAACCTTAATCATGTTTGTGATCATAGTGCTAACAATCGGCACAATGCTGATCCAGGAACTGCGCTGGCGGATCGCCTGGAAGCTATTGAGTCAGAAACTTGGGCTTAGATACAAAAACGTCAAGGTGCTGCCAAACATGTACATCAAGTATCCCAAACTCACCGGTGTATATGACGGCTATCCTGTTACACTTCAAACAGTTGTACAGGGCCGCACCCGCCGCTATCGGATCATCTACGTTTTCATAAATATTCAACTACAACGGTCAACCGGGGAGAATCTAGGATTGATGCAAAAACAGGAGGGGATATTTAATCGAAAGTCATTAGACGAAATCTACAATGAAAAGATCTTCATCAGTGAAGTAATCAATACTCGCTTTGATGTGATCGCAAGTTCACCAGAAAAGCTCAAGCATTTGCTTGCTCAACCAAAATTCTATCAGGGTATCATGGAGCTGAAAGCAGTTGTCAAGAAAATGCGTCTGACCATCGTTGGAGATTCACTGACGTGCTCCTTTGAAGGGCCAATTCAGGACAACGACTTTACGCAAGCCGGATTGAATTTCCTCATAGAACTTGCCAGTTTTGCTGAAAATGATCTAAGTTAACCTGAGTTTCGGATAAGAAAGGGTTCCAGATTAGAATAAGCTATTGTTTGCAGACGATAGCATCTAAAAAGGAACCCTTCCATGAGTTTAGTCGATTTGTTTTGTCATGTCGATGATTTTTGCCAGGAATTCGAACCGCAATGGCAGCAATTTCTCCTGGAAAACGGTTTGTGCCAGCGAAAACGCCAAGCCAGTCTCAGTTTGAGTGAGATCATGACCATCATCATTCACTTTCATCGCTCCAACTATCGTACCTTCAAAGGTTACTACAACAAACATGTCCGCCAGCACTTGAAAGCCGAGTTTCCAGGCGCGGTGAGTTACAGTTGGTTTGTGCGCTTGATGGCGCGAGCATTTGTACCTTTGACTTTATATCTGCTCAGCCAGCGTGGTCAATGTACTGGCATCGCCTTCATGGATTCGACCTCAATTGTGGTGTGCCACAACCGGCGCATTCAACGTCACAAAGTGTTTGCAGGGCTGGCTGCCAGAGGTAAGACTACCATGGGTTGGTTTTATGGTTTCAAACTACACTTGGTGGTCAATGAGTTGGGTGAGCTCCTGGCTTTCCAACTCACACCGGGTAATGTCGATGATCGCAAACCAGTGCCAACCTTGTTACAGGACTTGTTTGGCAAGGTGTTTGCGGATAAAGGCTACATTTCCAATGATTTGTTTGCTGAGCTGTTTGCCAAAAATATCCAATTGATCACCGGCATTCGCAAGAACATGAAGAACCAATTGATGCCCTTGGCAGATAAAGTCCTGCTGCGCAAACGAGCGATCATCGAGACCATCAACGATCAATTGAAGAACATCTCGCAGATCGAGCATTCCCGGCATCGCAGTTTCACCAACTTCCTGGTGAATTTGGTGGCTGGCTTGTTGGCTTACTGCTTTCAAGCTAAGAAGCCTTCTCTCCATCTTGAACCGATGCTGCCTACTGTTGCAGCTTAAACGAAACTCAGGTTACCTACGCTTCGTAACCCATTCATCCAGAATAACCGTCGGCGTCCTGGATTGCTCAAATGTAT
>JBNKDB010000277.1:0-3298 GCA_050288045.1 Anaerolineales bacterium
GAGATCAATTCGGCCAGTTGGGCGGGCACGGCTTCGAGTACGATACTGAAACAACCCGCGTCTTGCAAAATGAGCGCGTCCTCAACCAGATGTTTGGCGGCTGCGGCCGTGCGTCCCTGGGCACGGAATCCACCGAATTTATGCACGCTTTGCGGGGTCAGGCCGATGTGCCCCATCACCGGAATCCCGGCGGCGACGATGGCTTCCACAGCGGCAGCGCGCTCGCGCCCGCCTTCCAATTTGACGGCATCCATCCCGGCTTCCTGCAGGAAGCGTCCAGCGTTGGCGACCGCGATATTGACGTCAGCCTGGTAGGACATGAAGGGCATGTCTCCGATCAGCAAGGGGATTTTTGCACCGCGCGCCACCGCCTTGCAGTGGTGCAGCATATCTTCCATCGTGACCGGCAGCGTATTTTCGTAACCCAGCACGACCATGCCAAGCGAATCGCCTACCAGGATCGAATCAATCCCGGCTTGTTCAACCGCCAGGGCAGTGGGATAGTCGTAGGCCGTCACCATACTAATCGGTTCACCGCGCTGCTTTTTCAAGCCGAAGCTGCGCGTGGTGACCTTGCTGCGCGGTTTGGTTTGCGTAGAGTCGTTCAAGGGGATAGTGGACAAGGTACCCTCCTTTCAAAGGTAGAGTCCGGCGGATGAGGGGTGAGGCTAGCTTTGAGGAGCGGTTAAGATACCCTCATCCACTAAGGCAAATGCGCGTGAGGTTTCATTTCGAAAGTAAAGCTGCTGCGCAGTTGACAGATGCTAAGTTATTTTATGTTGCGCCGTCCCGGTCGAGTCTGATCCAGGCGGCAGGGGTATTATGCCGTAAATCGAGGGAAAAGTAAAGCGCGCTAGTTACAGTGTATCTTGGGGATCGGGAATATGATATGATGTTTTTACTACGGAGGTCGTGCAATGGACACACAGCTTTATAAACGCTTGGCGGAACATCTGGATGCCTTACCACAGGGCTTTCCCCCAACTGAGGATGGCGCTGAACTGCGCCTGCTGCAGAAAATCTTCACGCCCGAGCAGGCCGAACTGGCTGCCCAACTGCGCGTGACCCTGGAAACACCCGCCGAACTGGCCGAGCGCCTGGGCCGTGATAAAAGAGAACTGCGTAACATGCTCAAAGAGATGGCGCGCAACGGGTTGATCCGCATTGGCAAGGCCGAATCCGGCTTGGGATTCGGGGCGCTGCCTTTTGTAGTAGGGATTTACGAATTCCAGCTTGGCCGGATCGATGCTGAAATGGCCCTGCTTTTCGAGGATTACTACCAGGCAGCTTTCGGCAGCGCCTTGAGCATGCACCCACAAGCCCATCGCGTGCTGCCGGTGAACCAGACCATCCGTAACGACATGGAAGTACGCCCACACGAAAGCGCCGCCGAAATCGTGCGCCAGGCGCGGGCCTGGGGTGTGCAAGATTGCATCTGCCGCATACAAAAAGAATTGATCGACGATCCCTGCGAGCATCCCAAAGACGTGTGCATGGTCTTGAGCAACCAACCGGGCGCTTTCGACCACAGCGATCAGGTCCAGGCCCAAACCCTGGAAGAAGCGCTGGCGACATTACAACGTGCCGCTGACGCCGGGCTGGTGCATTCGGTCAGCAACAGCAAGGATGTGTGGTACGTCTGCAATTGTTGCACCTGTTCGTGCGGGATTCTACGCGGCATGGCTGAACTCGGCATGGCAAACGTGGTAGCGCGCTCGGCCTTCGTCAACCAGGTCGATGAAGCGCTCTGCGTTGGCTGCGGCACCTGCCTGGATTACTGCCAGTTTGCCGCCCTCACCCTGATCGATGTGTGCGATGTCAATAGTATGCGCTGTGTGGGCTGTGGGGTATGCGTTCCGGCCTGCCCGGAGGACGCCCTAACCCTCGTACGCCGTCCGGAGGAAGAAATCTTACCGGTGCCGGAAACCGAAGCGGATTGGATGCAATGGCGCGCCGATAAGCGCGGCCTGGACCTGGGCAAGGTGATGTGAGTTTGAGCGCCTACCTATCACTATGTCCAACAGACCTAACTTGTAAAAGCATCCCTCATCCGTCATTCCGAACACAGTGAGGAATACCTGAAGACATACTTTAGAATTGAGCCACTCTTGACAATATCCCCCCCTTGCATCTGCTTCTTCACAAGTATTCCTCAGCTTTCTCGGACTTCGTCCGACCGCATCGGAATGACGAATCTATTCTAATCTTCAAACCAATCTAGGCTTAAATCTTCAAATGCAGGGTTCAGCCCTTTTATCAGGGCAATTTTCTTACTTCTCCGCCACTTCTTGATCTGTTTTTCTCTTTCTATTGCTTCTAAACTTACTTCGAATTCTTCATAGTAAACCAGACGATCAATAGCATATTTCTGCGTGTATCCCTTGAATCGCTTTTGCTTGTGCTCTAGCACCCGCTCTTCCAAATTGGAGGTTACGCCTGTGTAGAGCATTCCATTTTGATTGGAAAGGATGTAAACGTAGAAAAGTTTCATTGGATTAAAGCATCTGTCTCAGCAAATTATCCCCCCGCCCGTCATTTCGAGCGTGCAGACCTCCGGTCTGGAGCGAGAAATACCTGAGAACATATTTGTGAGATTACCTGTTCTTGCTAATCATTATCCCTTGCCCTTATGTCTTCACAGGTATTCCTCGCTTTATTGAGCTTCGCTCAATCCGCTCGGAATGACGAATCGATTATATTACATGAATCGATTCGTTTCTAACAAAATTTCCGCGGTTTATTTCTTTTCCATCAAATACAACTTACGCTCGGTGCCCTCAACCGGTTCGACAGCGCGAATATCGAAAACCTCCCCAAACAACTGCTCAAAGCCCTCGAAGGTGTAATCCGGAAAAATATCCTCGCGCGTCGCCAGCAGGCGCTGCACCTGCGAATCGCTCTTAGGCACGAACTCGATGATCAACCAGCGCCCCAGGTCTGCAAAGAACTGTGCCAAAACCGGCAGCGGCACATTGTTGGAAATCGCCAGGTGATGGATCAGGGCCAGCGCCAGGATGGCATCGGCCGGAGCACGTTCGAAGAGCGACTCGCGCTCCTGATTGTGCCAGCCAATCGCCGGGCTGGGATTGGTCAGGTCGAGCACCAACGGCAGCAGATTAGTTTCCTTGTTCTTTTTTAGCGTACGGTAATTCTGCTCCACAGCGGCTGGATCGATGTCGAACGACAGCGTCGGAATGCCCTGCTGGCTGGCAATCCGGCTGAACATACCGGTGTTACCACCCAGGTCCCAGACACTCTGCGGGGCAATCTGGTCGATGTACTGCGCCACCAGCGCTTG
>JBNKDB010000278.1:0-4554 GCA_050288045.1 Anaerolineales bacterium
AGGGCTTGTAGCTTCCATCGAGGCCGCAGATGCGATGATCAAGACAGCGCATGTTAAGCTCTATGGCCAGGAAGAGAGCGGCGGCGGATATGTCACGGTTTATATTCGAGGGGAAATAGGTGCTGTACGTGCTGCTGTAGATGCTGGTGCCGCGGCAGCAAAGGCAGCCGGAGAATTGGTCACTGTGCATGTTATTGCCCAACCTCACCGTAGCGTCGAAAAATTGCTACCTGATAGCGCCAGGGTTGTTCGGCTAACAGCAGATTAATCGACTGATTCGATAATCAATCTGAGAAAAAGGGTATCACTATGCAATTACGTACATATGTATTGATTGATCGCATGCAACCTCAATATGCTGCATTCACTGGTAAACGCGCGTTTGGTATGATCCCGATTGAAGGCGATGCCCAGGTTTACATGGAAATTTCGCCAGCGGCTGAAGTTTACAAAGTAATGGACATCGCTCTAAAAACAACCAATGTGCAGCCCGGATTTCTTAGCATGGAAAGGGAATATGGCTCTTTGGAAATCCACTCTAGCCATCAGGAAGCAGTGAGATACGCAGGGGAAAAAGCCCTTGCCTCGATCGGGTTATCCGAAGCAGACCGGTTAAAACCTAGAGTACTCTCTGCCAATATGACTTCTGGCATCCATCCCTATGAAGCCCAATTGATCAACGTTGGGAATGCCGGAGGCTTGGTTTTGGCATATCAAACGTTCTGCGTAATCGAAGTTGCTCCAGCCGCTTACATTGTCTTAGCCGCAAACGAAGCGGAGAAAGCTGCCAGTATCACCATCAACCATTACTCATCGAGTGGCGCTTACGGGCGATTGATGATCTCAGGGTCAGAATCGGCCGTGATGCAATCGCGTGACGCGGCCATTGCGGCCATCGAAGCCCTAGATGGTAGAGTGCCAAATAAGTGATTGCGATGAACACTTACTACACCGCAAAAGATATTGAGGAATTGGCAACAAGAGGAACGCGGCAGATTGTACTCAACCCCGGTACCTTTCTTACTGATTTTGCCCGGGAAACCGCTCAACAATTAGGAATTGCCTTGGTAAAGAGTGATGCGCAAGGCACTTCTTCCCCGTCGGCCGCCCTCGGCAATCCCGCCAGGGTCAACCAAAAATACAACAAACCCTCTGGGTGTCAGCATATCTCAAACTCTTTTCCGGCAGATCGATCTCAGGCATTTGCTTCATCGGGCCAGATCGATGGAGCAGGTTCAAACACTGCAAACAGGTTGATCGGCTTGTTGGGTAAGGCAATTAAACGAGGCGGATGAGATGAAGATAGCAAAAGTAGTTGGCGTAACTATTTGCACAGTTAAAGAACCACGTCTTGAAAACAGTAAAATGCTGTTGGTCTGTGATACAGATCAGACAGGCAAAGTGATCGGCAAACCCTATATCGCAAAAGATATCGTTGGAGTTGGTCCCGATGAACTAGTCGTCGTGGTTGAAGGCAGTTCTGCCCGAGTGGCTGCGGGAGATAGCAACATGCCCGTAGATGCAGTGATTGTGGGTGTACTGGACTCGCTTCAGTTCGAAGGCAAGACAACATTCAAAAAACATTAGATATTCACTTTCTATATCTAAGGAGACATTCAATGGCAAAAAATGAAGATGTTGAGGTAATTGGGGTTCAAGCGTTAGGTATGATCGAGACACTCGGTTTGGTTGCCAGCATTGAGGCTGCGGACGCAATGGTAAAGGCATCGAACGTGGAATTATTGAACAAGCGTGCCATAGGCGGCGGGTATATCACCGTGATGGTTCGAGGCGATGTTGGTGCAGTTCGAACGGCCTTGGGTGCCGGGAGAAATGCAGCCTCGAAGATCGGGCAAGTAATATCCACCCGCATTATCCCTGGGCCGCACTTTGATATCGAAAACTTATTGCCCGAATCAACCAAAGATTAGCGAAAACTTGAACGCAAAGGAGTTTCGCTAGATGAATGATACAAAAAAGGTAACCCCATCTTTACTTTTGAGGAAAAAACAGCGGGGTGAAAAGATTACTCTCCTTACGGCCTATGATTTTCCCATGGCCAGGTTCATCAATCAGGCCGGGATTGACATTGTTTTGGTTAGCGATGCTGTCGGAACGGTGGGCAATGGTCGCCCTGAAGCGGTTTCGGTAAGCGTGGAAGAAATGATTTATCACACCCGGGCAGTTCGTAATGGCGCGGGGAATTCGATGGTGGTTACAACGATGCCCTTTGGTTCTTATGAAACCACCGATCAGGCTTTAAGCACGGCAATTCGGCTTCTGAAGGAAGGTGGAGCGGATGCCGTTCATTTTGAGGGTACCAGTGTTCAAGCCGATAAACTGCAAGCCATTGTCGGTGCCGGGATTCCCGTATTAGGCCATATTGGTATTACAAAACAAAAAATTGTCAGTACAGGAATATTTCCGATCCAGGGCCGGACGGCTGAGTCGGCCCAGGCTATCTTGAATGATGTTGTTGCTTTCACCAATGCCGGTGCTTTTGGGTTGATCCTGGAATGCATCCCCACCCGCCTGGGCGAGATTATCACCCAAAGTTTGGAAATACCAACCATTGGGATTGGAGCCGGGCCGGGTTGTGACGGCCAGGCCCTGGTCACCCAGGATATGCTGGGCTTGTTTAAGGAACTTTCTCCTCGTTTTCTCAAAGTGTATTTAGACTTGCAAAAAATAATTACCTCAGCGCTGACTCAATTTCGCCAGGAAGTAGAACAAGGCCAGTTTCCTGGACCAGAGCACGGTTATGAAATTTCGGAAGGTGAACTGGGCAAGCTGTTAACTCAGTTTCAAATTGATGTATCACAAGAGACATAGAAGGAGATGTAAATTATGACTGAATCGTTAAAAGGAAAATCAGCGGTCATTACAGGGGTTGGATCTGGATTTGGAAAAGCTACAGCTGAATTATTCGCCCAGTTGGACCAGGTAAATCTGGTGTTAATTGACTACAACGAAGAAGCGCTTAATGCTACCGTCGAAGTCTGCAAAGCGGCAGGTTCAGAGGTTATCGCCATTGTGGGGGATGTAACTAAATTACAAACATTCGAAACAGCCATCAAAGAAACACTCGCCAACTTCGGCAAGGTTGATTTTCTCATTAATTATGCCGGCGGTGCTCTCAAGGTAGCCCCTATAGAAGAAATGGATGATGAAATCAACCGCCGGATCATCGATCTGAACCTGACCAGCACCATCATGAGCTGCCGAACATTTACCCCGCAATTCAAAAAACAAGGCTACGGAAAAATCATCAATGTATCCAGCGCCTGCGACCGTCGCTCATGGCCGGGGTGGTCGGTTTATTCTGCTGCCAAAGCGGGTGTCAATGCTTTCACGCGCTGCCTCTATACTGAGTTACGACCTCATGGCATCGCTGTTATGCTGCTCGTGCCGGGTGGTTCCAATACCGGCTTCCAGAAGGCTGCAGAGGGGGCTGAAACTTTCGAGTGGGATGAAGAAATCGCGGTTCGTCCCGAACATTTTGCGGATATGATCTACCAGACCTGTGCGCTCACTAGAGGCGGGGTTGTGACCGAACTGGTTTTGTATGGTTTGGCGCAAGATGTTAGCGGATATTAGCCTGAACTTCAGGTAAGTGCCTGGGATAGACAAGCCTTTCGAGGAGATCGGTAACAACGAAACGATATGGAAGGCTTGATGAGCGAATATTCCAGGTTCAAGGAGGTGCCGCTGAGAAGATGAATACCGAATAGAACCTAATTCGTACTGCCTGCTAAAGAAAAACAGTTTAGTAAGCGAGTGCGACAAACTATGTCTTTCTGTTGCTTGGATAAATAAAGGAGAAAGTTTGAAATGAGAAAAAAACTATTTGCGCTACTGATTGTGCTGGTACTTGCTAGTTTAGTTTTGGTCGCCTGCGGTTCCGCCGAGGAACCTGCTCCTGTGGAAGAAGCCGCCCCAGCAGAAGCTGAAGCCGAAGCTCCAGAAGAAGCCGTCGAACCAGTCGAAAACACCACCGAGGTCAAGAAGATTGCCTTCTTTGTTTCGGACCTTTCCAACGTATTCCATCAGGCTCAGTTCGCTGAGGCCAAGGCCTACGGTATGGAAAAGTATGGTGTTGAAGTGGTTGTTTTCGATGGCAAATCTGATGGCGCTGTCATGACCCAGAACGTTGATCAGGTTGTGGCACAGGGAATGGATGCTGCCACAATGCAGATTTGGGATCCGGAAGCTGCCAAACCAGGTGTGCTGGATGCCCTCGACAAAGGCATCATCATGACTTCGTTCTTCAGCCCATTGGCTGACACCGGCATCCCGGTTGCCCGCAGTGATGAGGCAGGGATTTCGTTTGCAATGGGTGCCGAGATGGCCGAACAATGGCTGGCTGCCCATCCCGACAAGCCCATCGTGATGGTGCAATTGGGTTGGCCCAATCACACTGAAGTGAAATCTGGCCGCACCGATCCCTTCGTGGAAGGTGTCCTCTCCGTGGCCCCCGATGCTGAGAACCTCGGTTGTTTGGACGCCAGCAAAGGTCCCGATGCGGCTAAACAAATTATACTCGACCTGGTGACC
>JBNKDB010000279.1:0-3879 GCA_050288045.1 Anaerolineales bacterium
GTGAGCAGGTTGTTGATCACGTTGTTGTACTGGCGCAGGTGAGCGTCGATGCGCAGCGCCGGGTCGTCTTCGATCGCTTTGGCCAATTCCAGCAGGGCTTTGGCGTCTTCGGTGCCGGCCTGGACGTTACCGACCAGGTAGTTCAGGTCACTGCGGTTGCTCAAGACCTCGAAGCGCTGGGTCTGGATGGCGTACTGCATACCGTCGCCGTTCGACTGGGCTTCAAGCTGATCCAATAGCTCCAGCGCCCGGTTGTAATGGTCGAGGGCTTCCCAGTTGGCGTATACCTCGCGGGCCACATCCCCGGCCTTGATGGCGTAGAGCAGTTCCTTTCTAATGTCTCCAGCCTGGCGGTAGTGATAGGCCAGTGCGCCATAGTAGCGGGTGGGTTCTTCTACTCCGAAGCAGGATTCCAGGCATTCGGCGATGCGCTGGTGGTAGACCACACGCTGCGAATTCAGCAGGCTCTCGTAGGCCACCTCGCGCATCATCGGCGATTCGAAAGCGTATTCCACGCCCAGGTCCTGCAGGCGGCCGCGCTCGACGATCAATTGGTCGCGCTGCAAATTGGTGAGGTGCTTACGGATGTTGTCGATCTCTTCGGCCACAGCTTCCAGCAGGTAATCCCAGAAGACGTTGCCGATCACCGAGGCGATCTGCAAAGCCTGGCGCTCTTGAGGGGCCAGGCGGTCGATGCGCGCCAGCAGCAGGCTTTGCAGACTGTCCGGCAGTTCGATCGAGGTGATGTCCTGGGTGGCGTGCCACTTACCGGTATCTGGTTCCTGAACGAATGTGCCCTGGGCGATCAGACTCTCAATCAGTTCGCGGATGTAGTAGGGGTTCCCGGCGGCGCGCCATTCGATCATGCGCTTGGCCTGCTGGGAAAGCACCTGCGGGCCGATCAATTCTTCGATCCACTGGCGGCTCTCCTGACGGCTGAGCGGCGGGATAGGCACTTCCGTTAGGCGGTGGGGGAACTCGGTTTCCACGAAATGGCGGAATTCCCAGGCCGGTGAAGAGCGTTCCGGGCGGAAGACCACCAGGAAGAGGATCGGATGCGTATCGCACAGCGGCAGGCAGTATTTCAAGAGGTCGAGCGAGGTATTGTTGACCCATTGCAGGTCGGCAAAGGTCAATACCAGCGGACCTTTTTCGGCCAGCGCCTTGGTCCAGTTCCAGATCGAGCGATAGAACTGCTCCTTGAGGTTCTCGGCATCCAGGTATTTGACGTGTTCGAGGTATTCTTCTTCCAGCGGCAGCGACATCAAGGTTGCCATATAGGGGTAGTAACGCGACATGCGATCCCCCCATAAGGCCTGGGAGTGCTCGCGCAGGCGGCGCAAGGTTTCTTCCTCGGATTCTTCCGGGCGCACACCCAGCCAGGACTGCAGCAAATCCAACCACATCGAGAATGGCCAGTCCTGGCGGTAGGAACGGCAGCGGCCGCGCAGCCAGTTGATCTCCTTTTGCTGGGTTTCGGCCGGGGTGCGCTCCACCAATTGATGGACTTCACCTTTTTCGTCTTCCGATAATTCTTCATACGCGCCCTGGCGAACGCGTGCCAGCAAGGCCTCGCGGCGGGTGAAGTGCTGGCGTACCTGCGCTACCAGGAAGGATTTGCCCATGCCGCGTTCGCCGGTTACGATGGCGATTCCGCCACGTTCCTGGTACAGGCCCTCGATCTTTCTTTTTAGGGCTTCGAGTTCTTTCTGGCGGCCGATCATCGGCAAGGAGTGCCCAAAGGAAGCCGGTTCGTTCAGCCAGGCGGCTTCCAGGCGCACTTTCAGCGGGTGGTATACGGCAATCGGATGGCTGACCCCTTTGACCATGATATTGCCCAGGGTTTCCCATTCGAATTTGCTTTCTGCCAGCCGGTAGGTGTTCTCGCTGACCAGCACGGTGCCCGGCTCGGCGGCGGTTTCCATGCGGGCGGCGATGGCAATCGCCTCACCCATGGCGGTGTCTTCCTTATAATGGGATTTGTTGCCAATCGTGGTAGCGATCAACTCGCCGGTATTGACGCCCACCCGCAAGGCGAGGTCGCCCAGACCATCTTTATCTTTAAGCTTGGCAACGTAGGCTTTAAAGGCATCTTGCATGGCGAGAGCTGCCAGGATGGCACGTTCGGGGTCGTCTTCGTGGGCCGAGCGCGCCCCAAAGAAGGCCACCAGGCCATCGCCCCGGAACTGGTCGATCTCCCCGCCGAAGCGGTAGATTTCGGTCTCCAGCACCTGGAAGATGCCGTTCATGGTGTCGACCCAATTCTCCGTACCGATCAGTTCGAGCAGGTCGGTCGAACTACGTACATCGGCCAGGATCACGGTTGCTACCCGCCGTTCGCCCTCCAGGTGCCTGAGGGACGCGGTAGGAGGCGGGCTAGCAGGCGCGGGCTGTGCAACCGGGTCAAGCGTGCGTTTGACGATTTGCATGCGTTCCTGCGGCGGAGCCGGTTCGGACTCTTGCAGGGCCAGACCGCAATTGATGCAGAACCTATACTCCGGTGGATTGGAGTAGCTGCAATTAGGGCAGGCAATCCGCAAGCGTTCGCCGCACATGGCGCAAAACTTCGCTTCGGCGGGATTATTGAAACCGCAGTTTGGACAGGTCAAAACATTTTCCATTTCGAAAGATCCCAGGTGACTGACCATCTGTGGCGAATAGCTTTTCGACGGTTATAAGCGGTCAGTACCTTTAGCAAATGCCCCTGTAAGTAGATTTCTAATCTGGGCGTTTACTTGCTTAGCAGCAGGATTCTAGTTCATTAGCGTAAGTGCGTCCAGGATGAAATCGATGTTTTCCGCCAACGGTGGGTCGAGCGCGAACGCCAACCCACATTCACTAAAAAACATTGTACCGCAAGCCATCACTTGCGGTACACATATACGAACACACGCAGAGCATACCAGAGATTGGTATGACCTACCCTGAGATATTTGTCCTATGTGAAGATGTCTGGTCTTAGAGCACGTCCAAGGCCATGCGGAAACGCTTTGCCATTTCTTGCAGGATCGTGATGGCGGTATCCACATCTTCTTTCAATACACCGAAGAAATCCCAACGTGCCAGTACCAGGCAATATGTATCTTCAGTGGCGACCACCGAGGCTGTTCGGGGACCATCGTCCAGCAAGGCCAGTTCGCCGAAGAAATCCCCGGCTTTGAATTCGTTCACCTTTTCCTTGCTGCCGTCCAGGCGCTCGCGGATCACATCAGCGTGTCCGGAAGTGATGATGAAGAAACCCTCACCGCCTTGTCCTTGCGTGACCATGGCTTTGCCTGCTTCATATTCGCGCTCAACAAATCTGCGCGCCAAACGTTCGAGCTGATTCTTTTTCAGGCCACGGAAAAGCGGTGTGCGGTTGAGTACACTGACAGTTTCTTTTACATCGGGCATAATACAATCCTCTCTCCTGATCTATCGATTATCCGTTGCGAGCATAATCCAATAAGGCATCAAAATTACAGGTTGCCAGACCGATCACGCGGTCTGCTCCCCCATAATAAACGTAAACTTGATTATTTACAATGGGGTTTGCGGTAGAGAAAACGACGTTGGGTACATCGCCGAAAATCTCCCATGGTTCGGTGGGTTCCAGGCAGAAACCCTTGGGGCGGTTGATGACCTGGGTGGGGTCTTCAAGGTCAAGCAGGCAGACTCCCAGGCGGTAGACGTGGTCGAAGTCGTATGCATGGTAGATCACCAGCCAGCCGTGTTCGGTCTCGATGGGCACGCCGCCCGCCCCGATGCGGTTGCAGTCCCAACCATCGTCGCGCGGCCCCATCACTACGGCGTGGTCGGTCCAGGTTTTTAGGTCGTTACTATACGCTGCCCACAGGGAAGGCGGCCGTCGGTGGAAACTGACGTAACGCTCGCCGATTT
>JBNKDB010000280.1:0-3804 GCA_050288045.1 Anaerolineales bacterium
CTGGGGCGGCAACTCATTGGTCACAGCCACGTTACCGGCGCCATCGGTGAGCATGATCATCAGCGGCATCACTTCGGGGTGCACCATTTGCTCGCGGCGGATGACCTCGTGGGCAAGCATCAATCCCGCCGAGAGCGGCGTTTTGCCGCCAACCGGGATGTCGGCCAGGGCACGCTGTGCCAATTGCGTGGAATTGGTGGGCGGCAGCACCAGTTGGGCGCGGTCCTTCTGGAAGACGACCAGGCCGACGCGGTCACGGCGCTGGTAGGCATCGGTTAATAAGGAAAGGATTGCCCCTTTGGTGGCCTGCATGCGCTCAGCGACGGCCATCGACCAGGAAGCATCGACCACGAACAACACCAGGTTGGCTGCCCGGCGGACGCGCACCTTTTCCTGCAGGTCGCTGCGCCGGATGGCGAAAGCTACATCCTTGCGCATTTCTTCGCGCGCTTTCTGGTAGGGCGCTGCGGCGCGGATGGTGGCGTCGAAGGCGATGTCGCTGGGCTTGCCGCGCGCCGGACGGGCCTGGATGTAGCGTCCGCGCTTGCGTTCGGTGCGCGTGCGCGAACGTCGGCCGCTCTGGCGGCGCGACATGCGGTCTAATGGGTTGTCGATCTTGCGAGGGGTAAAGGGATCGGCGGCCTGGACTTGCTTGCCGCCGTCCCACCAATATGCATCACCATGATCGAAGACGTCCTGCTGGCCGGGTTCCGCGTTCTGTTGCGGGTCAGGGGACGACTCGATTATTTGTTTATTTGTTGCTTTTTTTTTTCGCTGGCCTGTTCGCCGCTTTCTTTCGATGAATCGGGCTTGGGATCACCTTCTGCCTCGCCTTCGCCCTGTAACTCGGAAATGCGGTCGTAAAGCTGTTCGGCGCTGACCTCGGCCTGATGGAATGGGCCGTGCTTGATGCGGTGCGGCAGTGCCAACTCGGCGGCCAGGGCAATATCCAGATCGGTGATCTTCTGGCGGCCTTCAAAGGCAGCGTGGGCGCGGGCGGTCTTGAGGATCACCAGGTCGGCACGGTGGCCGTCCACGTTGAGCGAGGCGGTCAGGGCAGCAATCGAAAGCATATCGCGCTGCGAGTAGCTCACTTTGTCGACCAACTGGCGCGCCTTCATGATCTTGTCGGCCAACTCTTCGTCGCGTTCCAGCCATTCGGTATGGAAGGCTTCCGGATCGGTTTCGAACTGGATGTTGCGTTCCATGATCTGGACGCGCTCGCGGGCATCACGGATGCCGCGGATTTCGACAGAAAGCGCAAAGCGATCGAGCAACTGCGGGCGCAGGTCACCCTCTTCGGGGTTCATCGTGCCCACCAGGATAAAGCGCGCCGGGTGGCTGAAGGAGATGCCTTCACGCTCAACGATGTTGACGCCCATCGCAGCCGAGTCCAATAGCAGGTCGACGACGTGGTCGTCCAGCAGGTTGACTTCGTCGATGTAGAGCAAACCGCGGTTGGCAGCAGCCAGCACGCCGGGTTCGAAATGGCGCTCGCCTTTCTGGATGGCTTTCTCGATATCCAGCGTCCCGACCACGCGGTCTTCGGTGGCACTGACAGGCAGGTCGATAAAGCTGATCGTACGTTCACCCGTAACCAGTTCAACCCCGTTATCCATCTGTTCCTTGACCCAATCGGACCAGGACTCAGGGCTATTGGGATCGTCATTGAAAGGGGAGTCGCAGAAAACTTCGATCTTGGGCAGCAAGGCGGCCATAGCGCGCGCGGCGGTCGATTTTGCCGTACCGCGCTCTCCACGAATGAGAACGCCCCCGATCCGCTGGTCAATGGCGGTGAGTACCAGGGCGCGTTTCATGCGATTTTGACCGACAATTGCAGTAAATGGGTAGATTGCTCGCATGGATTGCCTCATAAGTTCCAATTTTTTTTACCCCCCAATCTTATCACAAAGGTTGCCAACTTGCATTATACACTTTATAATATCGCTATCTTATCAACTGGAGATACACTTTACATGGATCAGAACGACGCTCTAAACGGGCAAGACACTGCTGCTGAAGAGAATCAGGAGGCAGAAGAGCAAAACGAAATCCCTACCATGGAATCCCTGCTCGAGCAGTCAGATTTCTCTCTGGACTTACCACGCCAGGGTGAAATCCGCACGGGCATGATCGCCAGCATTTCTGGGGACGAAATTTTGGTCAGTATAGGCGCCAAATCCGAAGGCGTCATTCCCTCAAGGGAATTGGAACAACTATCGAAGGAAGAGCGCGCAGGCTTGGAAGTCGGGATGGATATTCCCGTCTTCGTAATCAGCCCGGAGAATCGGCAAGGAACGCTTTTGCTTTCCTATGCTCGCGCACTCGAGGAAGACGATTGGGATCGCGCCGAGAACCTCATGAAAGAGAAAGAGGCTTTCGAAGGCACGATCGAGGGCTACAATAAAGGTGGCCTGATCGTCCACATGGGTCGGCTGCGCGGTTTTGTGCCGGCGTCTCAGGTCAGCATTTCCCGGCGGACTTCGTACCGCGGGGGCACGCCTGAGCAGCGCTGGGGCAAGATGGTCGGTGAAACGATCATCTCCAAGGTGATCGAAGTCGACCGCCAACGCCGCCGCTTGATCCTTTCCGAACGAGCTG
Organism: Anaerolineales bacterium; assembly: GCA_050288045.1. Classification (GTDB taxonomy): domain Bacteria; phylum Chloroflexota; class Anaerolineae; order Anaerolineales; family UBA11579; genus JAFGRA01. The sequence continues at coordinate 2,602 of JBNKDB010000280.1, forward strand.
CCTCGCACGAATCGCGTGAAACCCTCAAAGAGCGCCTGCTCGATGAGTTGGCCGTCGGCGATGTCCGCACCGGCCGCGTGACCAGCCTGGCTGAGTTTGGCGCTTTCGTCAATATCAATGGCGCGGACGGCCTGGTGCACCTCTCAGAAATTTCCTGGGATCGCATCAATCACCCTGAGGAAGTTCTCAAGGTTGGGCAGGAAGTCAAGGTCAAGGTGATCAGCATCGATCACGATCGCAAGCGTATTGGCCTTTCCATCCGCCAACTCCAGGAAGACCCCTGGCTGGACCGCATCGATACTTACCGGGTTGGTCAACTGGTGGAAGGTGAGATCACCCGCCTGACCAAGTTCGGCGCTTTTGCCCGCATCGAAGATGATTTGGAAGGTCTGATCCATATTTCCGAACTGAGCGACCATCGCGTAGAGCACCCCAAGGAAGTGGTATCCTCTGGGGAAGAAATTACGCTGCGTATCATCAAGATCGACAAAGAACGTCGCCGCATTGGTTTGAGCCTGCGCAAGGTAGACTCCCTGGCTTACAGCGACCTGGACTGGCAACTGGCTTTGGCTGATATGGACGGAGAAGAGTCCGAAGAAGATGCTGCTGAAACAGAAGTGGTTGCTGAAGTAGAAACCGCTACCGAAGAGCAGCCAGAAGCCTCAGAAGAAGGCGCCGAAGCAGAAGTAGAAGTGGTTGCCGAAGTTGCTGAAGAGCAGCCGGAAGCGTCCACAGAAGAATCTGCCGAAGCGGAGCCGGAAGTCGAAGATGTTGTCGAGGAAGAAACAGCTGAGCCGGAAGAAGAACCGGAGACCGAAGAAGCGGAAGAAAGCTAGTTCTCGATCTCGACTGTTTTGTAAATCAAACGTGAGGCGCACCTTCTTGGTAAGGTGCGCTTTTCGATAAAAATGACTTGAATACGCTGCGAGCCAGTGTTTATGGGATTGCTTAGAAAATCTAAGAGTTTTGTTAGATTGTTCTTCGCGATAGGATAAACTTTGGTAGAATTTAAAAGCAATAATAGTTTATTGGTAACAAGCCATTTGAACATAGCAGCATACAAAGTTGAATGGTGATTTCCTTGATAGGAATACTGGTTATATGATTCGTAGTTTTTAGGAGGCCCATTTTGTCAGGCAAAGATCGACTTACACAGAGAGCGCGACGTGTGCTCAGCCTGGCTCATCAAGAAGCTGAGCGCAT
>JBNKDB010000281.1:0-4911 GCA_050288045.1 Anaerolineales bacterium
CCCTGGCTATTTATGGGATGAGGATTTTGCGGTGTTGTTCTGGGATGCGGATACCGGTGAATGGGTCGAAATTCCATTCACGATGGAGCCGCATCCGCGCCTGCCTGGTGGCCGGATCATTGCTGAATGGCCGCAGACCGGTGTCTTTGCCCTGGTGATGCGCTAACATTGAACGTTGATTAAACAAAAGAGGGCCGTAATCTACGGCCCTCTGCTCTTTAAGGATATAGCTGGTTAAGGTGCACACCACCATGTCCAGGTCGTACCACCGCTCAATTTTTCTGAGCCTTGCGATACGCCCCCGCATCCCCAAACAGTATACTGGTAGTTACCGGCAACAATGTTGATTCTTTGCTTACCGGCGGGAAGTTGGAAGGTGTAGGTTTCCGGTCCGACGAGGTATAACGAGATCACCCCGCCGGTATTGTTTTGAATGATGACCTTCACCGCGCCTTTCTTGGCGTCATCATCCTTGCCGCCGCTGCCGCCACAAGAGAGCTTGATCGTTTCTGTTTTCTTTAGGTTGATCCCTTTTGTGGTTTGTTTGCCACAGGCAAAATACGAATAGTTGTAGTTGCCTTTCTCGAGCTCGACAGTGGATTTGCCAACCACGGCCTGGTGATAGACGGTAGCTTTGCCTTTGAGAGTGATCCAGAAGACTTCGCCGGTCTGGTTATTGAATGTGATCTTGACCTTTCCTCCTGCACCGCCCTTATCCTCGTCCCCGCCCTTGGCAGTTTTGCAGGAAAGTTGGATACTTTCTTTTTTCTTGACGGTGATTTTCTCGGTATTCTGCTGGCCGCAAGCGTAATAGGTGTAGGTGTAGGTGCCTTTCGGCAGCATCACAGTGGACTTCGGTAATGTGGCCTGGTGGTAGGCGGTCTTCGGGCCGGTGAATGTCATCCAGAAGACTTCGCCGGTTTTGTTCACAAACGTGATCTCGAGATCGTTGCTACTGCTGCTGCCCGAACTGCAGGCTTTCATCAGCAGCGCTGAATCTTTGCTGGTTAGTTTCCCGGTGATCTGCTTGCCGCAAGCCCAATAGGAGTAATCGTAATCTCCACGCTCGATTTCGATCACCGAATTTCCGGCCGGGATGCTGAAATAATATCGCTGTGCTCCCTGGAGGGTCAGGGCAGTATCTGCACCGGTTTGGTTCTTGACCTTGATCTTGGCAATTGCAGCGGTCAATGCAGTCCCGTCATCGCTCATAGTTGGGACTGATACAAAGGCACTGCTCAATAGCGCGATCAAAACGAAAACCACGACGAACTTCAAATTTTTCATTAATAAACTCCTTTAGCGCATTTTTCCTCGATAGGTGAAACTTTGGGTGTGGTAACGGTGAATTAATTTAGGCGCTTGAACTTCCTCCATTCCTAAAAGGATTGCAATACCGCGTTGCGATTGATACGATTGTCACAATTAGTGTAGAGAAAAGTGAGCGCTGTGTCAAGAGCAAAGGCTTATGGATTTGTAAGTTCTTTAAACGCGGATGTTTTCCGTATTTTGTGGTGGCGTAGTTGCTGTTTTCGTGTTGCGTTTCGTCTCAATTTAGGGTACATTTTAAGGCAAGGCTGGCTGAATGGGTAACTGATCGTCTGTGGCGAAATATTGAACAGCAGAATGGTGATTATTTAACGCTGGAATTTTTTTTCAACGGCAATAAACGTTCAGTTCTACTTGTAAATGCTCCGGTATACAGCTTACTTCTAAAAATCATTTAGGCATTTACTTCGTTAAGGCTGGGGTCGTTCGTGTATTTGCGGGCACAGCTTTTTATGGGATAATACAAACTATGCAGAATGCCAGGAAGTTGATTGGCCGCTACGTTGGGAAATACCAACTCACGGGGTATCTTGGTTTTGGGCCGGTGGCGCATGTGTATACAACCGTTGATCCACAAACCAAACGTGAGATGGTCATTAAGCTGTTATCGATTCAGTGTACGCTCGACTCGGATTTCCACGCCCGTTTCAAACGCGAACTGGCCCATATCTCTGAACTGCGGCACCCTCATATCGTGCGTGTGCATGGATTCGGCCTGCATGGCAGCGTACCTTACATCGTCACCGAGATGATCGATGGCCCTACCCTGAAAAGTTTGTTGGCCGCTACCCAGAAACGTTTCGTGCGCGTGCCGGTGCGCATCAGTGTACAGATCATCAACAGTGTGGGGGAAGCGTTGGCTTATGCCCATAACCGTAAACTCTCCCATGGGGATTTGAAACCCGGCAATATCTTGTTGGAAAAGACCAGCCGCATTGTTGTGTCCGACTTTGGTATGGCGCGTATGGCGGATGAGGACGATTGCCGCACCAATAACCCCATCTACGGCGCTCCCCAGAACGGCTTCCCTGCTATTGGTCTTCCTGCTTCCCCGGAAGTGCTCGATGATATCTATTCCTTGGGGGCGATCTTCTATCAATTGACCACCGGGCATTTACCCTATGTGGTGCAGAACCAGAGCGCGACCGGCAGCCTGACTTATGACATTCCCTTGCCTGCCCCACGCCTGCTGGTGCCGGAGATTCCCGAACAGACCGAGCGCGTGATCTTGCGCGCTATGGCGAAAAACCCTGCCGACCGTTTCCAGTCCGTGGAAGAAATGCTGTACGAGCTTTCCAAATTCGCCGACAAAATCAAGACCACGATGTTGCCCTCGGCGCGTCTCGACGATGTCGAGCATATCAGCGGTCGCTTTCCCACCGCCGTTGCCCCCGACTCGGTCGATCCGGGCGCAGAATCCAAAATTTCGCTGCACTTCCTGGATACCGGCCAGATCATCAATCTGGAGACCGGGCGCGAGTATACGATTGGCCGCCAGTATCAAGAGCAGGCCATCGTCCCCGACATCGATCTGACCCCCTTCAAAGGCTTCGAGTGGGGCATTTCACGCCTGCACGCCAAACTGGATGTCACCGATGAGATGGTCACCATCACGGATTTGGGTTCGTCCAACGGCACTTACCACGCCGGGAAACGCATCCCACCAAACATCCCCTATGTGCTGGGGCACGGCGATATCGTTTTTCTGGGCAAGCTGCGCATCCAGGTCTTGATCTATTTATAGCGCGCCTGCGCACCAGACGTTCTCCCTGTTACAACATTGTCTCAAAGTTGATATTCTTTCCTTGCTGTTCGTGGTTAAAATGCAAGGTAGACCGGATGTAAATTCCGGCTCTATACCCATCTCAGCAATTTTACCGGCCCGATTTGGCAAAAATTGACCCTGGCGTGGGCAGTTCCTGGAAAAGCGTTATCCCCTATAATAGAATCATGGACTTGCAGGTGAGTGACTGTGGCAATCTATAATGTAAGCGGTCAAGAAATCCATACCGTAGAGGCTGGTTCCCCCAATCGCCAGAAGGCGATCTTGATCCACGGCTGGTCGAGTTCTGCCTATGCCATGGACCCCCTGATGGACTTGCTCAGCCAGCGCTTCGCCTGTGTGGCGGTCGATCTGCCGGGGTACGGTAAATCCCCGCCGCTTTCCAAACGCGTCAAAATCCCCGATTATGCTGAAGTGATCGCCGACCTGATCGAACAGATCAGTGATGGGCCGGTCGTGTTGGTCGGCCATTCGATGGGCGGCATGACCAGCATTACGCTTTCGCTGCGGCATTCTGCCCTGGTAGAGCGCATGGTCTTGATCTCTCCCACGATCACGGGCCGGTTATCGACCATGATCAACAGCCTGATCGCGCCGATCAATATTATGGAGCGCGTCAGCTTCGGCCAGTTTTTGGTTTCCGCTGTAGAGAACGCTTATATTGGCCTGACCGACCGGTTGATGCGCCCGGTTTCGTTTGCCGACCGCACCGAAATCACCGAGGAACAGTACGCCCGCCTGCGCGCCGATGCCCGTAACCCTAATGGCGGCCGGGTACGCGCCGAGTGCTTTTTTGCGATGCGCGATAACGATCTGACCAACCAGCTTTCGCAGGTCGAAACCCCGACCATGTGCATCTGGGGAGCGGAGGACAACACTGTACCGCTGCGCGATGCCGGGGTGGTGGCCGATTTCTGGCCCTCGGCGGAACTGCGCATCATTCCCAACGCCGGACACTGGCCGCATTTCGAGGAACCGGCTACGACCAAACGCCTGATTTCTTCTTTCCTCGGACTGCCGCTTTTGAGCGATAAGCTGCACGCCCCGGTGGGGGATGGTGAATTGGCCCAGGTGCAGGAATCCGCCCAGTTCCTGGCGCATTCCGGGATTGGCACCGGCCTGAGTCTGGCGCAGCGTACGCGCCTGGCAGCCCAACTGCGCCAGCACGTGCACCCGCCTTACCGCAGCATCATCCAGCCCGATCATGACGACCAGGAAATGTATATCGTCAAGGCCGGGACAGTGGAAGTATGGAGCGACCCGGAAAGCCCCGGCGAACTGCCCAAACAGCCCCAGCGCGTGGCCAGCTTGAAACCGGGCGAGATGACCGGCGAATTGGCGATGATCGACCAGGGCCTGCGCACTGCCGACCTGATCTCCGGGCCGGAAGGCGCGGTGGTGCTATCATTGTCGCGTGAGCGTTTGTTGGCCTTGATGGAAGATGATCCCGATCTGGGCAGCATGCTGCTCTGGAACATCGCCCAGGCCATGTCCCAACGTGTGCGTTTTATCTTGTGGCAGTTGCAGCGCGCCAACATGCGCGCCCGCGCCGAGCAGAGGTTATGGGAAGAAGAGCGCGCCCGCCAATTCCAGCCCAAAGACCCGCCAGCCGGACAGACCCAGGACGGGCCGCGCATCCTGACTTAAACGCCAATAACACGAATTCACTCGAATTACACGAATATAAGTTCATGCCTTTTTTGGAGGGGAGGGTCGGAGACCCTCCCGCTATTGTAAATTCGCATCAAATGTTCTAGCCAGTAAATTTATGTGCCCGATGAGAATTCGATGAGTCCCCC
>JBNKDB010000282.1:0-6238 GCA_050288045.1 Anaerolineales bacterium
AAACCCAGGTGGCGTAAGCGCAGGGCGGTAGCCAACCCACCCATTCCAGCACCAATAATAATGATATGTTGCATAATTTCAATCCTGTAAAAAATCGCCGATGACGAAGATCAAAAGAACTGTAATCAAATCTGGACAAAATGTTACCAGTTTGTAAAGTATTTGTCAAGTATATATTTACAAAATATGTGCAATTGGGAGCACGAAAAACACTGCTAACTGATCCTTAAAATTGATAAAGTTTTAGTAGATTTTCTGGCTAGCTTTGGTTTAGGTTGATCCCCAGCCAAGCTGTTTTTGATTTATAATTCAATCTATATCGTTCATATACACATAAGGAGGTACCCTATGCACGAGAAAAGCATTGAATTACTCAATAAAGCGGTAGCGGATGAACTTTCTGCCGTACACCAATACATGTATTTCCATTTCCATTGTGAAGACCAGGGTTACGATCTGCTGTCCGGTTTGTTCTTCAAGACCGCCATCGAAGAGATGGGCCACATCGAATTGTGCGCCGAACGCATTCTGTTCCTGGGCGGTGAGGTAGAAATGGTGGCCGCCGTTCCGGTAGAAAAAATCCACGACGTTAAGGAAATGCTGGTCCTGGCTCGCAAGATGGAAGAGGAGAGTGCCCAGGAATACAATCTTTGGGCCAATGAGTGCGCAGCCAATGCCGATTCAGCGTCCAAGAAGGTTTTCGAGGGACTGGTCGAGGAAGAGGAACGCCACTTTGATCAATATGACGTCGAGGTTAAAAGCCTCGAGAAATTTGGTGACCGTTACCTGGCCTTGCAATCCATCGAGCACAGCAAGAAAATTTCCGCGGGCACACAAGAGTAAATCGAGTCTCTTCAAGTAATTAAAAAGGCCATCTCAGCGAGATGGCCTTTTTGTATACGGTAGAGAATGGGCGTTATTTGAACAACCTGCCGCCCAGCACGGCAATCAGGATGCCCAGCAACCCAACCAGCTTGACGTTGTTGAAGACCAGCAAGGGCATATTTGCGCAGAATTTGTTTTCCAGGTCGAGGAAGTATTCGGCATCGCGGTAGCCATGTGAGATCAGCATAAGGATGGTAACCGTCCAGAGGATGGCTGGTGCAAACAGATTATCTGATTTGAAGATGAAGTAGATCAGTACCAGCCCGGCGATAAGATCGGTTGCCAGGAAGATGTCGTTTTTCAACGAAGTCCACGGGTTGTCACGCTTGCTCAGGATATGCGTGCCGACCAAAAGGGCCGCTGCCTCTCCAAAGATAACCAAACCGGTGATGACGGTCAGGATGATGTGCGTTGTGTTTATTTGCATGCTGGCTCTATTTTATCAGAGGGCTGTGTTTTATTGGTCGGTGGTTTTTGCTGCCGGTAGGGCGAAACTGAACGTGCAGCCCTCACCGGGAATGCCTTCGCTTTCCACGCCCACTTCGCCATTCAATTTGTTCACGATCCGTTTGACGATCGATAATCCCAGGCCGTGGCCGCGGGCGCGGATCTTATCCAGGCGCTTGAAGGCAGTGAACAGTTCGCTTTGCGCGTTTGCATCTAAGCCATTGCCGTTATCCTGAACCCAGAAGCGAATCCTTCCATCTGTTTCCACGGTTGCTCCGATCTTGATGTGGGGTGGGCTGCCACCGTATTTGATGGCGTTGCTGATGAAATTTGTCCACACCTCTTCGATCCAAGGGGTATAACCTAAGGCGTCCGGCCATTCCTCCGGCTTTTCGAGCACGGCGTGGTGGTCTTCGATCATATATACCAGACGATCTTCCACCTCGGCAATGATGTCGTGCATGTTCAAGCGCTGCAAGCGGATATCTTCTTGTTGTACGCTGGCCAGGGTGAGGAGTTCATTGATGATGCGGTTCATGGTATCGACCATGCGCTGGATGCCGCGGATCAACCCCAGTGAACCGGCATCGCCCTGGTCGAGGATATTGTTCCACAGGATAACGGAAGCGGTAATGATATTGTGCAGGGGGGATTTCAGGTCGTGGGCAACCATATGGGAAAAAGCATTCAGGTCGGAGATCAACTGCTCACGGTGTGTGATCTCGTCGTGGAGCTGCAGGTTGGCGACCTTGAGGGCTTCCTCAGTTTTTTGGTGATCCTGGACCTGGGCCTTGAGGGCGAGATAGGCCTGGTGATAATCCCTACCGGCGATGTCTTCCTCGACTTCCAACTGGGTATATTCGATCATTTTCAGGCGATAGGTGTTTTCGAGCCAATCGAGATCGGCCTGGAGTGCTGCGGCGCGTTCCATGTGCTCCAGCGCTTTGGCGTGTTCTGCTCGTTTGCTGTAGACCTGAGTCAGTGTCTGGTGGCAGGCCAGGCATTCGCGTTGATTGCCGTTTCTTTCCGCCAGCGTCAGGGCCTGGGTCAATTGGGCGATTGTTTCATTGCCATATCCCAGTGCCAGCCGGGCGATACCCAACTGCCGCCGGGCCTTTACCTCGCCCACTCGATCTTCCAGCCTGCTTGCCAGTTCCAGGGCGCATTGGTAATACTCGCAGGCCTGGTTGTATTCTTTCCGGCCCAAATAGGCATCACCCAGGTTGGCAAGTGCTTCGACTTCCCCTGGTTTACTTGCCAGTTTCCGGTACAGGGCAACGCTCTCCAGGCCGCTAGCCAGGGCGTTTTCATGGTCTCCCAGGTGGTTAAGAGCGTTGCATTTATGGCTCAGTGCGCTGGCCTGGGTCCCCGGTAATTTGTTTTTGGCGGCGACCAGCAGACAATCATCCAGGCGGTCGATTGCCTGGCAATATTCTCCCATCAGGAGATACAGGTTCCCAATCTTATTGAGTGTCTTAGCTTCACCCGGCTGGTCGCCAAGTTGTTGCAGCAGATCGTGACTTTTTAGGGTAAACAGTAAAGCGTTGGGATAATCACCGGCCTGGGTGTACATTTCCCCTAATGTCAGCAGGCTGACGGAAGCCTCGGCATCCAGCCCAACTTCTTCGCAAATGGTTGCAGCCTGGAAGAGCAGCGATAATGATTGCTCGTGGTCACCCTGCTGCCAATAGATCGACGCCAGGGCGCGTTGGGCTTCGGCTAGCAGCTTTTGATGCACCGTATCCGTATGATCCAACTGGACGGCGATGGCAAGCGCTTCCTTGCCAAGGCCAATTGCCCGCGCCAGGTCTTGAGACTGCAATGTGTGCATCTCATCGAGCAAGAGGGTGATCTTTGCTATGTCGTCTGTAGTCTTCGCCACTCAAATTCCCAGGTTGTGATGTTATCCGCCATGAAACCTTCAATATAATATACAAATAAATTATATCTCAAATCTGTGTAAAATTATCAAATGTCTGGATTTGGGAGGAAAAAGACTTACTTATGCAGCAAAACCTGGTTCCGGCCGCTTTCTTTGGCTTGGTACAAGGCTTGATCGGCCCAGTCGAGCAATGTTTCGATTGTCTCTGCTTCGCCACTAGTCATATGGGCGACCCCCAGGCTGGCGCTAATATAGATGTTATCTTTGTCGGTGCGGATTGGCTTTTTGACAATTGCGGACCAAATGCGGTTGGCAACTTGTTGGGCTTGTTCCAAATCGGTGTTGGGCAGCACGATGGCGAATTCTTCACCACCGTAACGGGCGGGTATATCACTCTCGCGCAACCCTTCGCGGATGCGGTCGGCAATCTCCACCAGGACGCGATCACCAACCAGGTGGCCATAATCATCGTTCACGGCTTTGAAATGGTCGATATCCATCATGATCAAGGAGAGCGAATGATGGTAACGGACTGCCCGATTGAATTCGCGCTCGGCCAGAAAATAGAAGTGCCGCCGGTTGAAGAGATTGGTGAGGGGATCGGTGGTAGCCAGTTGTTCCAATGCAGTCTGGACTTTTTTGCGCTCTTCGATTTCTTGTTGTAATTCGACGCTGCGCAGTCGGTAGATCTCAGAATCTTTTCTAGCGTTTTGGACCTGATGGATGATCTCCAGGTGCTTGACACGTTGATCGGCTTCCGTATTGAAAATAGCTTCCTTGAATTTGTGGAATTGTTCGTAATGCGATAAGGCAGCTTCGAAATCTCCAACTTGCTTATGGGCCTCAGCCAGGGATTGATGGCACTGGAACAATAACCGTTTGGCGTCGATGCCCTCGGCGATCTCCAAGGCTTGCTGCAAATAATCCAAGGCCTGGTCGAATTGTTTTCTACGGCAATAGATGTCACCGATGACGCGCAGGCTTCTACTAATCTCTAGTTTGAACCCAATCTTGCGAGCGATCTCCAGGGAACGTTCGAAGAAGGTGAGGGCTTGCTCCTCTTCACCGATTTCAAGATAGACGATGCCAACACTGCGAGAATGTTCAGCTTCACGCGTATGGTCTTCCAATTCCTGACTCAAGAGCAGGCTTTGGAGGCCATGCTCCAGGGCAGATTCATACTCTCCCAGGCCGCGGTAAGCGTGGCATAGGCTGTCTAACACCCAAGTCTGGGCATGTTTCTCATCCAGATCTCTAAGAATTTGTAAACTCTTTTTTAAATAGGGTAACGCCTTTTCGGATTCGTCGAGTATAGTAAGTGCATAACCAATATTGTTCAGCGCTTCCGCAACCAATAAATTGTTCTCGATCTCCTGGGCGATTTCGAGTGATTGGAACATATATTGAAAGGCTTCGGAAAAATCTCCTAGATTGCCATAGACCATCCCCAGGCTGTTAAGGATGTTAGCAATGCGATCTTTATCGTTCAGGGATTCATATTCTGCCAGTGCGAGGGTAAGCTGTTCCAACGCCTGTCCATAATTTGCCAGTATCAGATGCAGGCGGCCTAAATTGTAGAGGCTGTACGCTAGCGATTCGTGTAGAAATTCGCCTTCAAGCTCAGTTGCAGCAGCCAGAGCGACCGCTTCTTCCCCCAAGGCCAGGGCACGCTTCTGATCGCTGAAACGTAAAGCAAAGACCAGCGCGTTCATAGTTTGGATCTTTTCCTTAAGATCGCTGCTCGCTGCTAATTGTTTCTCGAGGGCCTGGATATCGTCTGTCATCTGCTTCTTGAAAATATTTCTAACCGCGCAAGAATACCTGAAATGTGTAAACACCTGTAATATATAATTATATCGATAATATTTGTCTTGGAATTAACAGTATTGTGAGTGGTGTAGATCGTCTCTAGAAATTAGAATTTATAATGTAAAATAATGCATTGAACAGGCTTTTTGCAAAGGAATAAAAGTGCATCCAATGATACGTGCATTGCTACGGTAATACTTCAAGTGTACACTATTCGGTCTTATTTCGCTTCTAGAGAATATTCTCTGCCAACCATTTTTGGTGGGTTACTTCTCGTCCTGCTCTTTTTGATCGCCAAATTCAACTTTTTATTATTCCATAGTCTGGCTGAATTGTTCAGTATCGTAATTGCCTGGGGGACGTTTATTTTCATTTGGAACGCCCGTCGTTTCCAGGATCACGATTTCTTGATGACGATCAATATTGCCTATCTTTTCGTGGCCGTGATCGACCTTTTGCATACGTTGGCCTACAAAGGTATGCAGATTTTTCCAGGCGATGGCGCCAATATCCCTACACAATTGTGGATTACAGCTCGTTTTTTGCAGAGCAGTGCTGTCATTGTTGCGGCTTTGTTTATAAAGCGGAAAGCCCGGCCGGTATATGTTTTCATTGGATATTTACTGGTTACCGGTCTGCTGTTGGGGACGATTTTCTTTTGGGGACTTTTCCCGACATGCTATATCGATGGTGTTGGCCTGACCCCTTTTAAGATTTACAGCGAATACCTGATCTCAAGCATTTTCGTGGTGGGGATATTCTTGTTATGGCAGCGACGGGACGATTTTCAACCAAAAATCGTCCGGCTCTTGATTGGTTCAACGGTGCTTGCTATCCTGGCTGAACTGGCGTTTACATTCTATATTGGGGTCCAGGATTTTTTCAATATTATTGGTCATTTCTTGAAAATCACTTCTGTGTACCTGATCTATAAAGCTGTGATCGAGACTGGTTTCCGCCAACCATTTAGCCTGCTTTTTCGGGATTTAAAGGCCAATCAGGACGCGCTGCAAGCCAGCCAGGAACGTTTCCGGACGGTTGCCGATTTCACCATGAATTGGGAGTATTGGCGGGCGCCCAATGGCGATTTTAATTATGTGTCGCCTTCTTGTGAAAAGATCACTGGCTATACTCCGGAGGAGTTCTATCAGAACGCGCAAATCATGGCCAAAGTCGTTCATCCTGGTGATTATGCCAGGTTCGAAAAGCATGTCC
>JBNKDB010000283.1:0-2172 GCA_050288045.1 Anaerolineales bacterium
ATCAAAGGCTACCCACTCGCCGAAGCTGCTGGTTGGGCAATAGACAGCGTCGCCCAGGCCAGCGAAGATTACGGTGTGCAAACCCGCTTAATTGTCAGCGTGAACCGCCATGAAAGCGTTGAGATCGCCGCCGAAGCCGCCCAAATCGCTGTGGATAGCATCGCTAAAGGCGTGGTCGCTCTCGACCTGGCCGGGCAAGAAGCCGACTTCCAGGCTGCTCCCTTCCTCGATTTATTCAAGGAAGCGCGCCAGGCCGGGTTACACATGACCATCCACGCCGGTGAATGGGGCGGGCCGGAGAACGTGATCGAAGCCATTAACCTCTTCCAGGCCGAACGCATCGGGCATGGTGTGCGCGTCACCGAAGACCCCGAAGCCGTCGCCCTGGCCCGTGAACACCAACCTACCTTCGAAGTCTGCGTAACCAGCAACTACCAGAGCGGCGTGGTTTCCTCATTGGAAAACCACCCCCTGCCCGCCATGCTGGCATCTGGCCTGGATGCGACCATCAATACCGATGACCCCAGCCTATCGCAGATCGATCTGAGCGACGAATACGAACTGGTCTGTGAGAACCTGGGATTGAGCATCGAGCAATTACGCGAGTGTATGTTGAGCGCCGCAGAAGCTGCTTTCCTACCCGATGAAGCGCGCATCCCGCTGGTCGAATCCTTGAGAGCCGAGTTCGCCGAAAAGAACGGCAAGGAGTAAGCCGCGTTATTGGGTAAAATAGGGGGTTGGAGGATGTGATTCTATGCAATGGCATGTCATTCGTACCGGTAGAGTTTGGGTCGACCCCGGCGGGCCGTTCGGGCTGGTGCCGCGTCCCTTATGGGAAAAGTACCAGACGCCCGATGAGCACGGCCGCATCCCGATGGACCTCAATTGTCTGTTGGTCTTTTCCGACAATCAGGTCATCCTGATCGACAACGGCCTGGGGGACAAGCTGGATGAGCGCGCCCGCCAGAATTGGGGCCTTGAATACCCACACGGCACACTATTAGAGAACCTGGCAAAGCACGGCGTTAAGCCCGAAGACATCACCATCATGATCGACACCCACCTACACTCCGACCATTGCAGCGGCAATACGCGCCTCATTGATGGCGAAGTGCAGCCCACCTTCCCAAACGCAGAATATATCGTGCAGCGCCTGGAATGGGCCGACGCCATGCATACGAACGTCCGCACCCGTAACACCTACCTGCCCGAGAACTTCGTACCGGTCTGGGAAAAGGGCTTGTTCCACTTCCTGCGCGGCGATACCCAGATCACCCCCCATGTGCGCTGCGTGCTGACCCGCGGCCATACGCGCGGCCACCAATGTGTATTGATCGAAGGCGCTGAAAGCCCGATCTTCTTCATGGCAGACCTGGCTTCTTACGCCGTCAACATGACCCGCCTTGCCTGGGTGACGGCTTACGACGTGGAGCCGCTAGAAACCACCGCTACCAAAGCTGTCTGGCAAGCGTGGGCATTGGAACACGACGCGCTCTTGGTCTTCCAGCACGATACCACTGTAACCGCCGGAAAATTGTATAAGGACGAAAAAGGTCGCCTGCAACTGCGCCCGGTGGAATTATAGGGACTGCAAGACTAGAAAAAACCCTCAATCTTTTCATACCGCTTGGGGGAATTAATTTGCAATAACCCTGAAATTTACTGTACAATGGTAGCGTAGATATCGTCATAGCATCGTTTAAGCAGCACTCAAGTTTCTTGTTAAATATGCTAGATATCGATTGGGTGGGTAAATCCTATGAGTACGTCAGTCCGGCATTGCCCGATTTGCGGACGTAATTCCACAAAAACATTTTTCAATCCACGCGCCTCACCGGGAGCAGTTTCCCAATGTCAGCACTGTAAAATGGTATATATTGCTGTCATCGACGACCCGCGGGCACTGATTTTCGATGGCCCTGTAGTTTACGGTGAAACCAATGAAAATCTCCTGACCAGTTCGAACCTCGAAGATGCAAAAGATGCCTGGGAACTGCGGAATATTGCGGAAAAAGAAGCAGAACTCCCTTGCCTACAACAAAACGCTCAGAGAGCCTTGCAAAAAATAGAAACATTCACCGGAAAGCCGGAACCAGGCCAACGCTTGCTGGATTTTGGTTCGGGATGTGGTTATTTTCTAGCTGTGGCAAAAGAACGCGGTTGGGAAGCACA
>JBNKDB010000284.1:0-6901 GCA_050288045.1 Anaerolineales bacterium
AAAAAGACTTACATCTTCCTCGGGATTGAATAATTTTGTATTATCAAAATCATTCTCCCCACAAAACTCCCCATAAAATTCAGCATATACTTCAGTGGCACCTACTCGAGCGCCAACACCTCCGAATCCGTAGTAAACTGATTGAGAATTATAGAATGACTTTTCTAAAACGCTATCTGGTGGTGGCCAAGCTGTAATGATATATTCTGGGAATCCCGTATCAGGTGTAGTCACTGCCTGTAGATAATCCAACCACTGCTCGTCATTGATAGAGATATTCGGTTTTGTATTATTTCTACAAGCCGTAATAAATACTCCCATCAAGAATAATATTCCTAAGTTCTTATACATATTCCCTCTTGCACCTGACTACGAAGTACCTCATCCCTACTGAGGCAATATCGGATACGATCTCCCACCATTGGGAATCACGACTACTTCTGCATTTCGGGGGAATTTCTTTTGTGCTGGGACAATCGTTGCCATCGGTGTTGGGCAACTGTCATCGTCGATCACCAGCGCGATCTTCGTTTCTGCGTTCACACTTTTTGATAAACGCGCTGTCCCAATTGGGTCAGCCAAACCGCGCTCGGTTGCCACCACCACATCTTCCAGCGCGGGCAAGTTGGATGGCGCCAATACACCTCCTAAATGCCAGTTTTCCGAAAGTTGGACGTCAAGCTCTCCCTCTTCCCAAGGCAATTTCACCTGATGATTCTGCATCTATTCCTCCTGCCAGCACACATACATTATCGCTGGTTTGAATATACCACGAATTAAACACGTCCTCCCTCAATCCAGCACCATTCGGCGCGCATAATTGCCCGCTAGCATTGCATCCCTAATACCGCAAGTAATGATAAGATAAGGTATCCTGCAGTCGATTTATTGTCTAACAAGTTTGCACAGTGGAGAACGCATACCTGCAGGATCAACTTTTCGAGCGTTTATGACCAATTAGAGACCTTGAACGTACCCACTATGACTCACATTCTTATTGTTTGTACCGCGAATATTTGCCGCTCACCGATGGCCGAGGGTATCCTTAGCAAAAAATTACAGGAAAATCCTCATTTCCAGGGCTGGCGGGTTTCATCGGCCGGGACCTGGGGTCGAGACGAAATGCCTGCTGCCCCCGAAGCCATCGAGGTTCTGGCGCGGCGCGGCATCGACATCCGCGCCCACCGCTCCCGCATCGTCACCCCGGAGATCATCCAGGACGCCGACCTGATCCTGACCATGGAAAACGGCCACCGTGAGGCCCTGGTGGTCGAGTTTCCCGAAAAGCGCCAGCAGATTCGCCTGATCACCGAATTGATTGGGTCCTCATATGACATTGAAGACCCGATTGGAAAACCGATCAGTGAATTCGAAAAACTGGCCCAGGAGTTCGACCTCTTATTTGATAAGATGCTGCTGACCATGCAGAAACGCGCTGCGCAACGCAGTGAAGGCAAGGAAAGTGGCTGAACGGTCACCCCATCAACTCCAAGAAACACCCTCCGGGGTCAAGCGCAGCATTGAACTCTTTTACCTATGGATCAACTATCTTGTGCTTTCCACCCTACCCACCGACGGCGTCGGTCTGATCTGGGGTAGCCTCTTCAAAATTCCCCTATTCTTTTATAAAATTGG
Organism: Anaerolineales bacterium; assembly: GCA_050288045.1. Taxonomy (GTDB): domain Bacteria; phylum Chloroflexota; class Anaerolineae; order Anaerolineales; family UBA11579; genus JAFGRA01. The sequence continues at coordinate 1,636 of JBNKDB010000284.1, forward strand.
TCTCGGCCCACTGATCGGCGATAAGATCCTTATCCTGACCACCACAGGACGCAAGACCGGTCTAGCGCGCAAAACCCCGCTGGAATACACGTATGCCCTAGACCGCAATACATACACCCTCACCGCCGCCTGGGGCGGCACATCCGACTGGTTCCGAAACCTAGTTGCAAATCCGAACGTGCATATCCAGGTCGGTAGTTCAGTACACAATTGCCAAGCGCAATTGCTCCCGTCAGAGACTGTAATTGCTGAATTGAAACCTTACGTACAGCACAACCCCTTTGCACAAAAAATGTTTTCGCGCTGGATCGGCCAGCCTTTCGATGGCTCGGAAGAAAATTACCAAAAGGTGGCTGCATTTATGCCAATGATTGATCTACATCCTCTCGAAAATTGATAACACAAAAGACCCCGGCAATCCGGGGTCTCTTTTTTGGCGGAGAGGGTGGGATTCGAACCCACGTTCCCTTTCAGGAAACGCGCTCTCCAAGCGCGCGCACTAGGCCAGACTATGCGACCTCTCCACATGGAGTATAAAAATGTAGCGGCGAGATTATACCATAAAGCCGGAATTCTGCGCATGGTTTTACAGCAAAGAAGTCTGCCAATTTCTATCGCTATCGTGCCATCCCCCACCTACCGTTCAGGGGATGATTTATAATAGGCACAATTTCTAACGGCGTAAGGGAATGGAAACAAATGCTTTCACCCCGCCTAGTTTTACCGGAGAAAATCATATCCACCCGCAGCTAAAAAATCAGAAGCCGCCCTCTAGATAAGGATTTACTATGGACATTCTGAACCCACTTCCTACATCTGATGAATTCAGCCAAAATAAAATATTGCAAACCTTGCTTTATTTTTTCACCTTTATTGCTTTGTGTTATCTATCGGTCTCATATGACTATACTTTAGAAATATTAGCCAGGAATGCTGACGAAATCTATGCTGATGTTTCCACAATGTTCGCAGTATTTTCCGTGGGCGGCTTATTAGGTACCCTTATTGCCGGTCAATTCTACGACCGCCAAAATCCTCATGCTGTCCTGGCAATTTTCGTATTGGCAACCATTGCCTTTAATAGCATAATCCCGTTGGTGCCATATCATGGCACATTTCTGGTTGTCTTATTCTTACTCGGTCTTTCTCAATCCGGTGTACTCATTGGTGTGATCATCCTCATGGTGTGGGTGCATGGCCGTTTATTTGCCCCTTTTATGCTCACTTTTTACCTTTGCTCTGGAATAAGTAACTTCCTTTACCAGCGTATCCTTGAATATGTACTCGCCTTTAATAGCCAAATCAATTGGATTTTCTGGCTGATGTCTCTGCTCTTACTGCCAACGATCCTACTCACCATCCTGATCAAAAGTCCACTTTCAGCCTTACAACAGGCCGAAGCCGAAACTTCGAAGAAAAAGCCCGGCAACACGCGGCTGATCGTGCTCCTCATAGTAATCATAACTCTTTCTGAGGTGAGGCCTATCTACATACAGTGGTTGGTGCTCCTGCACAACGAATTACCTTCTCTAAATTTTATGATGATGTCGACACTTTTTTCTTTATTTTCCCAAGCAAGCTTGATCGCTTGCATGGTCGCCATACCGGTTGCCGTATTTATCAAACCGCGCTACATGCTGCCAGTCATGGTAGTCGGGGCGATCCTTAGCCTACTCATCGTCATCGGCTTGCCAACTGCCTTCCCAGCCTTGTTGGTAGGCACATTTGGCTTGAGTTTCTGGCTAGCCGCATTTTTCCCTGTCGCGCTATCATTGGCCGCCCGCCAAATACCACTCACCGGCCAGCAGATCAGCTTGCTCTACCTCTCAAGCCTGTTTGGTGCTACCATTTTTCCCTGGGCCAGCAACCAATCAGCCATCTTCCAGGAATCACGGATATTGCTGTTCGGAATCATGACCAGCCTGGTACTTCTGCTCTGCATCTGCATCTGGCTTGCCTTTTTCCGCTTGAAGGATAAAATACCATCTACCAGCCAGCCCGAAGTTGAGCTTCTCTGACCAATCGGGAGCACAACAATCCAACAATCCCAAATTCAACAAGGAAATTTCATGACCACTTCCCCCTCCATAGCTTCATTGGCCACTACCCGGCGGGAAAAAATGCTGCAAACCATCTTATACTATGTGGTTTTTATCGCCCTGGGATGTGTATCATCGACCTTTGGCCCCACACTGCTCGAACTGGCGCAGAACACCGGGGTTGGCATAGATACAATCGCCGCAATCTTTACCGTAGCATCGCTGGGAACCTTACTTTGTTCGCTGGTGATCGGCCAATTTTATGACCGTCTTAAGCCACACAGCGTCTTGGTAGCTTTCCTATTGATTGTCGCCGGGGCAAACGCACTCGTGCCGTTGCTGCATGTATTCTGGGCGCTCCTACTATCGTCATTTGTACTCGGCTTCGCTGCTACAGGCGTGAACATTGGTGGCAATACACTACTCGTCTGGACACATCGTGACGAAGTTGGTCCTTATATGAACGGCTTACATTTCTTCTATGGCGTGGGAGCGACGATATCGCCTGCGATAATTGCCCTGATACGCAATCTTACTGGCGGAATCACCTGGGCATACTGGGTACTCGCGCTGATCGTCCTGCCAACAGCATTAGCCGCTGCGGCTGTAAAAAGTCCTCCATCTCCGGCCGAACATATGTCCGCTGAGACCATGGAGAAAGGCGCACTAGACAGACGATTGATATTTGTAATTATGCTGATCTTCTTCTTTTATACTGCTGTGATCGGATATAGTAGTTGGGTAGCTACATACGCCGTTGAAATGGACCTGGCGGATACAACCCTGGCTTCGCTGATCACGGCCGCTTTCTGGGGCGCACTGACCGTCGGCCGAGTGATCGCTATTCCCATCGCAGCCAAGATGACGCCTAGGTACATATTACTGGCAGACATCCTGGGCGCTTTACTGAGCGTTTTTGTCATACTACTCTTGCCCGGTTCGGTCACGGCATTGTGGATAGGCACATGTGGACTAGGCTTTTCATTAGCTTCCATGTTTCCTACAATCATGACCATGTCAGAACGCCGCATGACGCTGACCGGCCAAGTAACCGGCTTTTTCTTTCTGGCAAGCAGTCTGGGAGCCATGGCTATGCCCTGGATTACCGGGCAACTGATCGAAACCCAAGGTGCTCGCTCGATGGTCACCGTAGTTTTCACCGGGCTGATCTTGATCCTCGGAGCATACGTACTGCTGATTTCGGATCAGAAGAAGCATAGCCCTCACTTACCCGACCATCCCGAATATCCTCTTCCCTGATATTGGGAAAGCTCGTGAATTACCCATCCTACTCTAAAAAGGACTCTTCATGACCACTTCAATACCCACAGCCTCACAAAACACCAACCGGCGAGCAAAGACCTGGCAATCCGTTCTCTATTTCGCCGCATTCATTACCCTGGGGATCACCTCTTCAGCCTACGGCCCGACCCTCCCCGAACTCTCCGCCAACACCGGCGTCGGCCTCGACACGATTGCCTGGCTCTTCACCGGCAATTCGATTGGCTATATGCTCGGTTCATTGGCCGCCGGTCAACTCTATGACCGCATCAAACCTCACTTGATCATGACCATTCTACTGTTCTTCGTGATTGCAATGATTGCACTGGTACCGGTACTACATGTTTTCTGGGTGCTCTTTGCCGTTACCATGGTTTTAGGATTTTCCACCGGGGGCGTGGATGTAGGCGGCAATACCCTGCTCGTCTGGGTACATCGTGAAAAAGTCGGCCCTTACATGAACGCTCTGCACTTTTTCTTCGGGGTCGGTGCTACCCTCTCTCCAGCGATCATTGCTTTCGTACGCAACCGCACCGATGGGATCACCTGGGCCTATTGGACCCTGGCGCTGATCATGCTGCCAGTCGCCTTCCTGGCAAGTGGGGTGAAAAATCCCACCTCTGTGGCCGAGGATGACGCCGCAGCCGATCAGAAAGGCAAGCTCAACTACCTGTTGATTGGCACCATTATGTTGTTTTTCTTCCTGTACGTCGGCTCGGAGATCGGCTTTGGCGCCTGGATATACACCTACGCCACCAAGCTAAAACTGGCAGATGATACCGCCGCAGCCCTGATGACCTCGGCCTTCTGGGGCGCCTTAACGGTTGGCCGTTTGGTCGCCATCCCGATCGCTGCCAAGGTGCGCCCGCGCTACATCCTGCTGGGCGATACACTCGGCTGCCTGCTCAGCATTACCGTGATCCTGATCTGGCCGGGTTCCGTAACCGCCCTATGGATCGGGGCCTGCGGGTTAGGCTTTGCGATGGCTTCCATGTTCCCCACCATGATGACCATGGCCGAAAGCCGCCTGACGCTTACCGGCCGCGTCTCCAGCCTGTTCTTCGTGGGCGTTAGCCTGGGTTCAATGTCCCTGCCCTGGCTGATGGGTCAGTTAATCAACTCGCGAGGGCCACGCGCCCTGATCTATATCGTCCTCACCGGCGTCAGCTTGATCTTAGGTGTGTACGCACTACTGATGGCACTCTCTAAGAACAACACCGGCGCGGCCACAGGCCAGAGCGAGTGGTAATGGGCGCAGCCACACCTTTACCGGTACAGGATAGCACCGCCGACCGGCGACTGAAACTCTCACAAACCATCTTATACTACTGCGGCTTCGTTGCCCTCGGCGCGACCTACGCCGCCCTTGGCCCATCCCTGGAAAGCCTGGCAAAGAACACCGGCGCGGACATCGATGGCATCAGTATCTTATTCACGGCGCGCTCCTTGGGTTACCTGATCGCCGCCGCTTTTGGCAGCCGCCTGCTAGATCGTTTGCCGGCCCACCGCGTGATCGGGATCTCTTTTTTACTCAATGCCGTGTTATTGTTCATCTTCCCGCAGCTACAGGTCTTGTGGGGGTTGGCGTTGATGATGCTGGTAATGGGCATGTCGTTTTCCGCGTTAGACATCGGCGGCAATGCCATGCTGGTCTGGGTGCACGGCGAGAAAGTTGGGCCTTACATGAACGGCCTGCATTTCTTTTCCGGGCTTGGGCTGTTCCTTTCGCCGGTCATCATCGGCCAGGCGCTTGTGCGCGTTGGCTCGGTTACTCCGGCCTTTTGGCTGTTGGCCGCCACTTTCGTGCCGCTGGCAATCTGGATGTTCAGTTTACCCAGCCCTCAGCCACCCAAAACTACTACCGCAGAGAAAACCGGCCCAAGCGTACATCCGTTGATGGTCTTCTTCATAGCAGCGTTTTTCTTCCTTTATATCGGAGCTGAAAG
>JBNKDB010000285.1:0-4434 GCA_050288045.1 Anaerolineales bacterium
GTTTTTGGGGACGTCGACCTGGGTGATGCCGAAGCGGTGATCGTGAATTGGGAACGCATAAAAGCCAAGGAGCGGAGTGATAAGGGTGACAATGATAAGGGCTTGCTGGACAGCATCCCGGTGGCTTTACCGGCCCTGACCCAGGCCGAAACTTTCCAGAAACGCGCCGCCCGGGTAGGTTTCGATTGGGATGATATCCAGGGCGTGATCGACAAGATTTGCGAAGAGGTGGAGGAAGTACGCAGTGCATCCACAGATGAAGAACGTGCTGCTGAGATCGGCGACCTGCTGTTCGCCATCGTCAACCTGGCGCGCTGGCTGGACGCTGACCCGGAAGCCGTTTTGCGGGCCACCAATTTGAAATTCCGGGAGCGTTTCCGCTACATCGAACAGCATGCCAAGGCGGCCGGTCGTGAACTTTCCGAAATGAACCTGGCAGAGATGGATGCCTTGTGGGATGAAGCGAAGAAAAACGAGTGATGAAGTAGGAATTAAGCATGAGGGGGAAATGATGATTTCGGGTTTTATCGTTTGAAGGATAACTTGCGCGTGGACAAGCTATGCAAGGTAGGACCAAAAATCGGAGTAGGGTGGAGAACGTACTTGACAAGCGAAAACAAATCCTGTAATATGTAGTTGAATTATATATAACTCAACTACATATTGGAAGAATTCATGACAGATCAACCGTATTTACCCCTCACCGAAACCTCTTTTTTCATCATCCTCAGCCTGGCAACTACCCCAAAACATGGGTACGCGATTATGAAGGATGTCGAGACCATGAGCGAACAGCGTGTGGTTTTGGCGACCGGCACACTGTACACTGCACTGCGGCGCATGTTGGAAGATGGCTGGATCGAGCGCGTGATGGATAGCAATGGCGGCACTGGAAACCGGGAACGAAAGCTGTACCAGCTTACCCAACAGGGCCGCCGTATCCTGGAAGCCGAAAGCGACCGTTTACAGAAGCTGGTTCACTTGACCAAATTGCACAATGTGGGGGCAAGCCAATGAGGACGGTGCGGGGGTTTGTTCGTTTTGTGGTGGAAAAACTGTATGCCTGGTTGTTAAGTCTTTACCCGGATCGGTTCCGTGCAACGTTCAATGAAGAGATCGAGGATGTGATCTTGAATGTGATGGACGAAGCTGAGTCAGCAGGAGGATACGGTCTGCTCAAAACTTCAATGCTCGAGTTGAAAAGCCTGGTCGCTTCCATCACCGTAGAGCGCTGGCATGAGTTTCGGTCCAGGAGGGATGGCGTGATGAGCCCGGAAGAAAAGTTGATAGAAGTTGCTGCTATGGAAGGTATATCGCTGAGAGGCAGGATGCCGGATAAATACTGGATGCCTTTGTGGGTAATTTTCACGACAATCGCTTTCCCAATTGCTTTGTTGTTGACTGCTCCTTTTGCGGCCCTGGCCTACCTGACCCTGAATCTAGGCGTAAATATTGGGTTATGGTCTGGTTTTAGCAATAGCTTGCTCGACGCGATTGGGCTATGTATTGGCTTTTCGCTTGCCCTGTCTTTGCTCCAGTGGTTTTTGTTGCGCGACTATCTGCCGCGTGCCTGGCAGTGGTTCCTGTCTACGGGAGCAGGCGTTTTGCTCGGGGGGATTTCTGGCGGAATAGTAGTGAATATGTTCGGCTTTGATGCCTCGACGAATCTAATTTTGGGTTGGGTAATTTTTCTGTTGCTAATTGGATGCTTCCTTGGCGGCGCACATTGGTTAGTTTTGCGCCATAGTTTGCCAAATTCTTACTGGATCGTTCCCATCGATATGCTGGGCGCTAGTTCACTCTTACTGCTCAATATAACGCTCAACAACCGGATTGAGGCGTTATTGTACTTGCTTGCATTTATTCTCCCCGGATTGATAACAGGTGGGGGACTTTGGTATTTATTCAATCAGGCGCAACCTGAGGTGGAAGACGCGGCAGAAAAAAAGAAGCTGGAACACGAGGTATCATTGCTAACGAGAGGCCAGAAACGATTGGTGCTGATTGCCCTGGTGCCTATGTTCTTTCTGTGTAGTTGGATCTATGCCGGTTCTCAATTGATGCTGGCGAAGCATGAAGGTATCTATGCTTCAGCAGAAGAGGGGATGATTGAAAGGAACAGCCAAGATAGGGGCGGCGCGGAGGTAGTTAGTGTCGAAATCGTTAGCGCCAGCACAAACCAGCATGATGGCAGCCAACCCCACGTCTGGTATGTGATTGCGGATGTTACCCTGGATCGAGCTCCTGAAGGATGGGATCGATCTTCATACTCGCCTGGGTCCTTTTTCGTCCACGTAAAAGAAGGCTGGGTTTATTTAGCTGAAGGGACTTTTCCTGATTTTATTGGTTGGGTGATGCAACTCTATAACATGGAGGAAGTGAATGATTGGATCGAGGCCAATTCTTAGGACTTGGAATGATCTAATCCGATGAACTTGTCAGACGAGATTGAACGATTTTCGACAGCATGTTTTATGGAAGTTCATTATGATTTATCAATTGCAAATAGCTCTTTTTTCACCCTTACTCGATAGGAGCGACGCATGAAGGCGTTGAAGCGTGATCGGTTAGGGAAACGGACCAGGTTGACGCGTGCGTATGGCGTAGGAGCAAGCAAATGAACACGTTACGGGGGTTTGTGCGTTTTGTGGTGGAAAAACTATATATCTGGTTGGTAGGTTTCTACCCCGGCCGTTTCCGGGCGTCGTTCAGGGATGAATTCGAGGAAATCATCCCGCTGGTTATCGACGAGGCTGACGCGGCGGGTGGATTTGTGTTGTTCGGTACCGCGTTGCGTGAAGTCATCAGCCTGGTGGTCTCTATCATCAAGGAATGGTGGCACGAATTGAAATCCCGAAAGGAGCGCCTTATGAATTCGGGAAAAGACTCAACGGATACGGTTGCAACTGGTGGGGGTGGTGCGCCCGTGTTGGGAGCTGTGGGAACGCCCGGTTTGAAATGGATTCCCAAGTGGACGCTGCTCACTACCGTGGCTTTCCCGGCTGCTTTAATTACAATAGCGCCCTTCTCAGCTTTGATCTTGGCCTTCCTTAGTCTGGGTGTCAGGATTGGATTATGGCCTAGTTTCGACAATAATGTTTTGCGCCTAGCTGGATTTATACTTGGCTTTTCGCTGGCCCTGTCGCTGACCCAATGGTTTCTACTGCGCAATTACCTGCCGCATGCCTGGCAGTGGCTGCTGGCGACTGGGGCGGGCGTCTTGATCGGTGGCATACTAGCAGGATTAGGAAATATTTTTATCGCCAACCCCTGGGGAAATTCGCGTGTGGGATTGGCAATTTTCTTTCTGCCAATTGGATGCTTCCTTGGTCTGGCGCATTGGTTGGTTTTGCGCCGTAAGCTGCCGAACGCTTATTGGATTATATCGATCGATGTGATTGGCGTTTGCGTGCTCTTGTTGGCTGGTTTTACGATCACAAATTTACCAAAATTGATTTTGTTTGTGCTGATCTTTACACTCCCTGGGTTGATCACCGGCGGTGGGCTTTGGTACTTGTTCAAGCAATCGCAACCTAAAGCCGAGGATACGGTTGCGGAAAAAAAGATTGACCGCCAGACACGATCTTTGTCACGTGGCCGGAGATGGTTGCTGCTGGTTGCCCTGGTACCTATGTTTTTCTTGGGCATCTGGATCTATGCAAGTTCACAATTGGCGCTGGCGAAGCATGAGGGCGTTTACCCCTCGGTGCGTGAAGGGATGATTGAAATGAACAGCGAAGGGTGGGGCGGCGCGGAAGTAGTTAGTGTCCAGGTCGTTAGCGCACGGGCCAACCGGCACGATGGCGGTCAACCGCACGTCTGGTATGCGATTGCGGATATCACATTGGATCGTGTCCCAGCAGGATTCGACCGAACTTCGTATTCAGGTGGGTCCTTTTTCGTTCACGTAAGAGATGGTTGGGTGCATTTAGCTGAAGGAACTTTTCCTTCTTTCATCGGCTGAATGATGCAGCTTTATAACATGGAGGGGGTGAATGACTGGATTGCCGAAAATCAATAGCGCCTGGATGAACCCTGGTGGGGAACTGATTTAACGTTTTTCTTATTTGGCTCTTTCGTTTTTTTAACGAAAGCCTCCTATTATTTTTAACGGATACGAAACAAGACACGTATCTCAAATGATAACGAAATCTGTTATATGGAGGTATGAGTTATGTTACGAAGATATTACTCCCCATTCCGTGAAGTCGAGCGTTTGCAGCATGAAATGAACCGCCTTTTCGATACTTCTCGCGAAGGTGTGTATCGGCGTGCCCCGGGTTACCCGGCCATGAACATCTGGGTGGCTGATGATGATGCCATCCTGACGGCTGAATTGCCGGGTATCGACCCCAATGATGTCGATATTTCGGTAGCCGGAGAAACGCTTACCCTGAGCGGTGAGTACAAGCCCGACGATCTCCCGGAAGATGC
>JBNKDB010000286.1:0-3425 GCA_050288045.1 Anaerolineales bacterium
CTTCCAGGAAAGGTTCCCGGTTGAAGCGCGATAGGTTGGTGCCGTACAACTTGGCAGACTTGCCGTTGGGCAGCAGGTTGAAGGCCAGCAACTGCCCCATGAGCGTCAACATGCCTGAAAAACTGAGTGGGTTGCCGTAACCGACCAGCGTGCCGCCGCGCCCCAGTACCGAGAAGCAGCGCTTGAAATCAGGGCCGCACATACCGTCGAAGGCCGCGTCTAGGCCGTCCGGTTCCGCCGCTCGGATGACTTCCACGAAATCCTGGGTGTGGTAATCGATGGGCGTCGCGCCGTATTCAGCCAAGATGTAGTGCTTGCCGGGCGAAGCGGTGCCGTACATTTTCAACCCAGCCAGTTTGCCCAGTTGTAAGTACGCTGTGCCGATCCCGCCGCTGGCCCCATTGATGAAGACTTTATCGCCTGGTTTGACCTTGGCCGAGCGGTGCAGGGTCTGGTAAGCGACCAGGTAATTCAGCGCCAAGGGGATTGCCTCGGCCGGGTCGATGGTTTCGGGAACGGGGACGAGTTTTTTGGCCTCGAAATAAACGTATTCGGTATAACCACCATACCCCATGAATGCAAGCACGCGCGCTCCGACGGCCGTAGCGGTCACGTCTGGGCCGACTGCGTCGACGATGCCGATCACGGCATAGCCCGGTACGAAGGGGATTTTGAGCTTGAAAGGCGAGTCGCCGTAGCGGGCCTGCACATCGGGCATGGTGACGCAACCGGAGAGCACCTTGATGCGTGCCTCTCCGGCAGATGGTTCACGCAGGTCATTTTCAATAACCTGGAGGGCTTCCGGTCCGCCCCGTTTTGTGGCAATTACACTTTTGTATTTCATGACATTTTCCTCTTGCTGTTTCTGTTATTCCTTCGTGCCCTTGATGCCGCTCCAAAAGATGTCGCATCCCATCTGAATGTAGCGTTCTTGTTCGGCCGGATCTGGTTGGGTCAGGATGAAGCTCATGATCGCAACGATGTGCTGGTAAATGACCTCTCCGATCAGCGCAAGCGGGTAAGGTTTGATGCTGTTTTCTGCTAATCCTCTTTGGATGGCGGTGTAGTAGTAACCGTAGAATTTGCCGGATTCTTGCACGGCGCTTTCTGAGACGATCCCGGTATTGCGCACCTGTTGAATGTAGTGATAGGCATCCACATTTGCCATAAACCAGCGAATGGAACCTTCCAGGATGGTAGTAAAAGTTTCCTGGACCGAGAAGTCATCCTCGAGCAGGGTGCTCATATGCTCGGCTTGCGCCCGGCCAACCTTCAGCACCAATTCGTCGATCAGGTCTTGCTTGGTGGGGAAGTATAGGAAAAGTGTTCCGGCGGCCGTCCCGGCTTCTTTGGCGATGGCAGCGGTGGAGGTGTTCTGCACGCCATTTTCCACGAACAGCTTCAAGGCGGCTTGCAGGTAATTTTCTCTTTTTTCAGGATCGAGTTTACGGATCATGGTTTCCTTTCACAAACGCTCTATAATGACTGACTACTCACTCATTATAAGTGGAATCAGGAATCTGTCAAGAGGGAAAAAATGTTTTGCCAGGACTCCCTCCCCTGTTTTCGGTGGATAGCTTGCAAGCTGTACCCAAGCTCTGTATAATGAGGGCTTATATTTTTCAATGAAAGCGTAGGATAATGGCAGACACAAAAGTCGTTGATAACAGCCTGACCAACCAACCGGAGGAGAAGGACATCAACCTGGCCGGGATGTTGAACTTGCTGGTGGTTTATTTCGTGTGGGGCAGTACCTATTTGGCGATCCGCATCGCCGTGCGCGAGGGCGCCGGCTTCCCACCCTTCATGATGGGGCTGATGCGCACCGGAGCTGGAGGGCTGATCCTTTTGATCTGGGGTGCGCTGGCCCGCAAGCGCCTGCGCCCGACCAAATCGGAACTGCTGACTTTGATTTTCTCCGGAATCTTCTTGTGGAACGGCGGTAACGGCCTGGTGATGATCGCCGAGCAGCGCGCCGATTCCAGTCTGGCAGCCTTGATGATCGCTTCCACACCGATCTGGGTTGCGATCATTGAAGCCATCCTCGACCGGCGACCGCCTTCCTGGCTACTGGTGGGTGCTTTGCTGGTGGGTTTCTCCGGGATTGCGGTGCTCAGTGCCCCGGTGCTGCGCAACAGCGTGCAAGCCGATACACTTTCGATCCTGGCCTTGTTGGGCGCGGCGCTGAGTTGGTCGTGCGGTACGGTGCTGCAAAGCCGCCGTCCGGTGGCGCTTTCCGCCCAGGTTAGTTCCGGCATCCAGACGCTGGCCGGAGCGGTCGGTTTCGCGGGACTGACGTTGCTGTTTGGCGAACCCCTGCCGACACCCAACACGGAAGCCTGGCTGGCCTGGGGCTACCTGGTGGTATTCGGCAGTGTGTTGGCTTTCACCGCCTATGTGACCGCCCTGCGGCTGCTGCCAACCAACATTGTGGTGACCTATTCTTACGTTAACCCGGTCATCGCCGTGATCTTGGGCTGGATCATCCTGCGCGAGCCGATCACGGTTTGGACGATTGCGGGCAGTGCGCTGGTTTTACTGGGCGTATGGGGCGTTTTCCGCAGTCGCCGTCGGCAAAGAGAAAAGGCGCTTGCTGCGAAAACAACGTAGAAATGCGTTTGACAGCGTATTAGAATTTTATGGATTTTATAGCGCAATCAATTATTATTTTTATCGCTTCTAAATTTTAAGACAATTTTTTGTAACTCTTTTACATTCGAAATAATATATTTCATTGGCACTTTGGCCCGATCCCAAATGTATAGACTCTGGACAGATAGATAAACTCGTTCGGGGACATGGGTATGTCCCCCTTGTAAGAAGGAGGCAAGCATGACCTACTTTCATTACCACCCCGAAATTATCGAACGCTATCCCCAGGTCGTTGGTGGGATGCTCTACGCCACTGGCCTGAGCAACGGCCCCACCCCGGAGGCGCTCAAAGCCGCCTATTTGACAGAACAGCAGGCTACCCTGGCGCGCATCGGCGACACACCTTTGAGCGAACTCGAAACGTTGTCCGCCTGGCGCAGCGCCTTTCGCGATTTCGGCGTCAACCCGACCAAATACCGCAGCGCCCCCGAAGCGCTCTTACGCCGCCTGACCAAGAAGGGCGACATTCCCAATATCAACACCCTGGTCGATCTGTGCAACCTGCTCAGCATCCGCTACGCTATCCCAATCGCGGCGATGGATATTGCCGCGGCAACGGGCGGTATCACCGTGCGTTTCGCCGCCGGAGAAGAACGCTTCACTCCACTGGGTGTCGAAGAAATTGAGCATCCCGAACCCGGCGAGGTAATCTTCGATGACGAGACCGCGCTGGTCTTTGCCCGGCGCTGGTGCTGGCGGCAGAGCGCCGAAAGTGCCGCCCAACCAGGCACCACCACGGCGATCCTCACCATCGAAACCATGCACCCGGATGG
>JBNKDB010000287.1:0-2828 GCA_050288045.1 Anaerolineales bacterium
GATGGAGCACCCGATACGCTCACTCCAATCGTCACCGGCTTACCCACCCTGCAATATACCGATCATTCCAACAACGGCATTGCTTTCGGCCCAGACGGCAAACTTTATATTGCCATTGGGGGAACCACAGACCACGGGCCAATTAGCGATCCCTTGGAAGCCCGCGTTATGCGTGTCAATCCAGACGGCAGCGAATTGGAAACCGTGGCAACCGGATTCCGTAATCCATACGACCTGACCTTTTCTCCCTCCGGTGACCTGTTCACAGCTGACAACAATCCCAGTGAACTAGACGAAACCTTGCGCAACTTACCACCCGAAGAATTGAACTACGTTCAATTTGGTAAATTTTATGGATTCCCCGAAGTTTACGGCAATCCACCTGCCGGGCATGACAGCGAACCGCCCGTCGTAGAATTTTATCCTTCGGTAGGCAGTGCGGGGCTGGTCTATTACACTGCCGAGCAGTTCCCGCCCAGCTACCGGGACGGCGTATTCGTCGTACACTGGGGCACCGGCGCTGGTGCGGCTATCGACCGCGGCTTGACCAATGGTCAGATGGTCGTATTCGTCCCATTGGAAAAAACCGCAGCCGGCACCTACCAGGGGGATTGGCAGCCTTTCGCCGAGTTCAACCTGGACACCAACTACCGTCCGATCGATGTCACTGTAGGCCCTGACGGTGCCCTCTACATTTTGGAATGGCAGAGCGGCAGCATTTACAGAGTTACCTACGACGGAAGTGAACATGCATTGGCATCTACGCCTACGCCCACTCACTTGGTGTACAACCAGAAGCTGATTGCCCGCGGCGAAGATCTGTACGTTAACGGAAAACGGCAGGTGCCAGCGTGCATTACCTGCCACCTCCTAGAAGATCGCACTGCGCTGGGACCCTCCCTGATGCACATCAGCACAATTGCCGAGACTCGTATTGATGGTCTATCCGCGGCCGATTACATTCGCCAATCGATCTTGCATCCAGACGAATTCATCGTTCCCTCCTACAATGCCGGTTATATGCCCCAGATCTACGAAGAGTATCTCAACGACGAAGAGATCGACGCCCTGATCGCCTTCGTGCTGTCACTGGAAGAACATCCCCCCACATCTTTCCAACCATAACAGAAAAAGCTTATCTCAACGGATTCTATACAGCAGAGTAAACCCGCTTGCGCCGCGCCCCCAAATCGTGCTATAACAAAGGGGCATAAGAATACAGATTCCGTCCAATATCTATCCGGCCAGGAGCAGGCACGATGACCCTAGAAGGCAAAGGTTTTTACATCTGGAAGTTGAAGAACTGCGATGGGGCTGATGCCAACGCCATCACCGCCGCGGCCAAGCAGGCTGACCTCAGTCACGTGCTCATCAAGGTGGCGGACGGTACGCGCATTTACAACTACGACACTACCACCAACGTCGACCTGGTGCCGCCGGTCGTACAAAGCCTGCATGCGAACGGTGTGCAGGCCTGGGGCTGGCAGTACGTCTACGGCGACGACCCGCTGGGTGAAGCGCGCCGCGCCGTGCAGCGCATTACGCAACTCGGGCTGGACGGCTTCGTGGTCAATGCCGAGGTAGAATTCAAGGAATCGGGCAAAGACGTGGCCGCCCGCAAGTACATGCAGGAACTGCGTAACTCCCTGCCCGACTTCCCCATTGGGCTGAGCACCTACCGTTACCCGTCCTACCATCCCCAGTTCCCCTATACCGCCTTCCTGGATAAATGTGACCTCAACCTGCCGCAGGTATACTGGATGGGCGCCCATAATCCCGAAGCGCAACTCACCAAAAGCCTGCGCGAGTACCAGAACATCCACCCCTTCCGTCCGATCGTGCCCACCGGCTACGCCTTCGCCGAGTCCGGCTACGACCCGCCCACCAAAAGCGAGATCAACCGCTTTATGGATACCGCCAAGGCATTGAAAATGGGCGGGGCTAATTTCTGGAGTTGGGATTACGCTCGCAACAAACTCCCCAACATCTGGAACGCCATCGCCGAATACCCCTGGCCAAGCACACCGGCAGCCAAAGACATCACCCAACGCTACATCGAAGCGCTCAACACCCACGACCCCGTGGCCGTGACTGTGTTGTATGCCCCACTGGCCGTGCACGTCAATTCGCAACGCACCGTGCAGGGTTATGAGGCCATCCTGGGTTGGTACAACCACCTGTACAACAATGTGCTGACCAACGGCACTTTCGAGATCACCGGTTTTTCCGGCTCCGGAAACTCGCGCCACATGACCTGGACGGCCACTTCACCGACCTGGCGAGTATTGAACGGCAACGACACCTTTGGCCTCAAAGATGGGCGCATCGCCTATCACTACACCTTTTTTACGAAGGCGTAACCCTTCACCAAGGCGTGAACCTTTACCAAAGTATAATTCGTTCATCACAACAATAGCCGTCCTTTTGTCCCAATAACATCAATTAAAAATGAAAGACGCAGAGATTCGCATGATTTCTCCGCGCCTTTATAAATCAGTCGCAAAAATTTCAGTTTACTTGATCAACAAGCCGGTACCCCACAGTAGCAGCATACCCGCCAGCACACCAGCAAACACAACCATCGGCATATTTTCCATATCCTTTTTGATCATCTTGGCGATCTCGTATACCACCTCGAAGATCGCCCCGGCACCGATCCCCAGGAAAAGCACAGCCAGCGTGGCCGAGGGCGTGAAGGCACCCAACCAGGAACCCACGATGGCCGGTGCCCCACCAAGCACCCCCAACCAGACCAGGTGAGAAAACCTCGGCCGGTCGCGCAGGATGGGGGCGATAATACCCAGCCCTTCGGTGATGTTCTGGATGAT
>JBNKDB010000288.1:0-2590 GCA_050288045.1 Anaerolineales bacterium
TCAGCTGCGAGATGTGTGCGACGCGGCCGAGTTTGTGGAAGACGTCAACATCCCGGATGGGGAGGAATTCGAGCCGGGGAACAGCTTTGAGAAGACCTGGCGAGTACGCAATGTGGGTACCTGCATCTGGACCAATGAATACGATCTGGTCTTCGCCGATGGATTGCCGATGGGACATATTGTGTCCAAGCCTTTACGTGAAAGTGTTGCCCCAGGCGAAACGGTTGACCTGACCATCCAACTGACTGCGCCAAACGACCCGGGCACCTATCGCAGTTATTGGCAACTGCGCAATGCCAGCAATGATTTGTTTGGCGTGGGGGCGAACAGCGACGATGCCTTCTGGGTGGAGATCGTGGTCAAGGGAGAGCAGCCGATGTCTTACAGTCTGGCGGCCAATTACTGCCGGGCGGAATGGCGCAATTCCTGGGCGATCATGACCTGCCCGTCACCGGAAGATAAAGAAAATGGATTCGTGCGCTTGCTTGACAAACCCCAGTTCGATACCGGGGAAGAAGAGGAAATCCCGACTATCCACGTGCATCCAGACAACACTGTTTATGGTGCGGTAGTGGGAGAGTTTCCGGCCTATCGCATTTCTGAGGGCGATCATTTCCGGGCTGGGATTGGCTGCTTATATAACAACACAGATTGTGAAGTGGTTTTTGTGCTTGGCTACCGGACTGAGGAGGGCGAGATGGTCACTTTGCAGTTGTGGTACCAGCAATATGATGATGACAATTATCAGAGTGTCGATGTGCCGCTGCGCATTTTTGCGGGTCAAGACCTGCATCTGGTGCTGGCCGTGCTGGCAAGCGGTGATGCGACCGGGGATGATGTGTTCTGGTTGAATCCACGCATTGAACGGTGAGAGGTATTATGGATTAGGCCTCCTGTACATTCCCCTTGGAGCCTGATTACAAATCACTCATTACTTGTACCGTTTTCTAATTTACCTTGAGTTGACGTTGGGCTAATAAAGCTGTAAAATTCATGCACAATTGCATATATTTAAGACCAGGGTACCTTGATGATGCTACGCATCATAAATCCCCCGGATGGGAAGGTTTAATGGCGAAGTCAATGACCAGTATTGATTACCGGGAGTCCGGCGCTGTCCCGCAACTGTAATCTGCGCAACTGTGCAGAAAGTCAGGTCGCCCGCCTTGGTCGGTTCACCACTTACTCGTGGAAGGAGGTGTGGACGGCCAAAAGATACCAACCTTTACGTGCCTCTCATCTCCCTTGCCCAATCGGCAGGGGATTGTGTTTTAAGATAACAATGACATGGAGGAAGAAATAGGATGAAAATCAAACAATCGTTACAGGGGGGATTACTGGTATTGGCCCTGATCTTGGCGGCCTGTGGTCCGGCTGTAACACTGACGGACGAGCCGGTAGTGGAAGAACCGCCGGTAGAAGAACCGGTTGAAGCAGAAGTGGTCGAGGAGCCGGAAGAACCAGCGCCAACGTTGGAACCAACGGAAGAACCGACAATTGAACCGGAACTCGAACCAATGCAATTTACCGATTTCCTGGATCGCGAAGTCATTTTAGAAAACGGAATTGCGACCCGCATCGTTTCTCTGTCACCTTCGACTACAGAGATCTTATTTGCAATTGGCGCTGGTGACCAGGTGGTTGGCCGGGATGAGGCCTCAAATTATCCTGAGGAAGCCCTGGAAGTGACCAATATTGGCAGTATGTGGGAAGGTTTGCCTGTGGAAGCGATCCTGGCGCTCGAACCCGACCTGGTGCTGGCCGGAGAAGTGATTGCCCCAGAGAGTATTTATGCCCTGGAAGAACTTGGCTTGACGGTATATATGCAGGCCAACCCATTGTCGTTTGATGACCTGTACGCCAATATTCAGACGCTGGGTGAGATGAGCGGGCATGCGGAAGAGGCAGATGCACTTTCTGCCACATTGGCCGCGCGGGTGAGTGTGGTTGAAGAAGGCGTTGCTTACGCCGAGAGCGTGCCGCTAGTGTTCTATGAACTGGATGCTACCGAACCGGATAACCCCTGGACGACCGGGGGCGGTACCTTTATTTCCTTGTTGATCGAAACAGCCGGTGGTACAAATCTGGGGTCGAGCCTGGAAGGGGACTGGGTGCAGGTAAGTTCGGAAGAGATCATAAACCAGCACCCGGATATCATCTTGTTGGCCGATGCCCCCTATGGCATTTCGCCCGAATCGGTGGCGGAACGGGCTGGTTGGAGCATGGTCGCAGCCGTACAGCAGGATCAGGTATATCCCTTCGATCCTTATCTGTCCAGCGTGCCGGGGCCGCGTATGGTAGAGGCGCTGGAAGAGATGGCGAAGCTAATTCACCCGGAATTGTTTGAGTAATTGATTGAGGAGAGGAACGCGCGAATGTTCCTCTCCGATTTTTTTATCCATGATACGTTCAATACGTCCTTACCTGTGGGCCGGTGCGCTCTTGCTCGGCTCACTGATTATCAGTATCGCTTTTGGGGCGGTCTACATCCAGCCGGGTACCGTGCTGGGGGTGCTGCTTTCCCAAATCCCTGGGGTGGAGATTCCAATCAACTGGCCTGATGCCCATCAAACCATTATCCTGAGCGTGC
>JBNKDB010000289.1:0-4904 GCA_050288045.1 Anaerolineales bacterium
TAAATTTGTTCTGACGGTGTTTCTGGTATTTGATACGTTTGAACACGAATTACGCGAATATTACGGATAGCACGAATATCAAAAATAAATTCGTGTCATTCGTTCAATTCGTGCTATTCGTGTTATCCAATTTTGCCAACCCTCCAGTCTTACACGAAGGTTTGTATACTGATTCTGTAAAATGCGTTGCCGCGCGGCTTTTATCCAAATTCATACCAAGGTGAAAAATGCAAATCAGAGTACAAAACCTATCTAAGACTTATCGCGTCCCGGAACGCCAACCGGGTATGGGGGCTGCCCTGAGGAGCCTCTTCCGGCCGACCTACCGCACGGTGGAAGCTGTGCGCCAGATCAGCTTTGACGTCGAACGCGGCGAGATGGTCGGTTTCATCGGGCCAAATGGGGCCGGTAAGACCACCACGCTCAAGCTGCTTTCCGGGCTGTTGTACCCCTCCGATGGTACAGTGCAGGTGGCCGATCATCGTTTTTCGCAAAAAACAATGATGACGTTCACGCCCTGGGAGCGCAAGCCGGATTACCTGCGCCGGATCAGTATGGTGATGGGCAACCGCAGCCAGATGATCTGGGATATTCCACCGTTGGATAGCTTCCGTGTGCTGGGCGAGATCTACCAGGTGCCCAAGACCGAGTATCAAGAAACCGTCGCCGAATTGGTCGAACTGCTCGACATGGGCGACTTGCTGCACAAGCCGGTGCGCAATTTCTCGCTGGGCGAGCGTATGAAGTGTGAGATGGTGGCCGGGTTGCTCTACCGTCCCGAAATCCTCTTCCTGGACGAACCGACGTTGGGCCTGGATATCTCTATGCAGCGTCGCCTGCGTCGCTTCTTAGGAGAATACAACCGCCGTAATGCCGTCACTACCATCCTGACCAGCCATTATATGGCTGACGTGGTCGAGTTGTGTGAACGCGTCATCCTGATCCATCATGGTGAGTTGATCTACGACGGTGATCTGGAAGGATTGGCTGGGCGCTTATCGCCCTTCAAGCTCGTCAAGCTTACGCTGGGCGGGCAAAATGGTGGCGCCGGAGAGATCGAATTTCCTCGTGGTGCCGATTTGATCGAGCGGGATGGCAGCCGGGTTACACTGCGGGTTGGCCGGGAAGACGCTGCCGGGATTACCGCTCACCTGCTCGACAGCCTGCCGGTGGTCGATCTCTCTATTGAGAACCCGCCTATCGAAGCCGTTATCGACCAGATCTACCAGGAGGGCAGCATATGAACCACAAAGCAGGTTGGGCATTGGTCAAAGGCACCTGGATGATGTGGATCCAGCACCGCGGCTTCTTCTGGCTGCTGGCCTTCAACTGGATGCTTCCGGCGTTGATCTACCTGTTCGTGTGGTCAACGGCCGCGGGTGGCGGGGATATCGGTGGGATCAGTCAGGGCGAGTTTGCCGCTTATTACCTGATCCTGATCCTGGTCAACCAACTTACCTACTCGCAAACCAACTGGACAGTGGGCGACGTGATCCGCGGCGGTGAGTTGAACACCTGGCTGGTACGCCCCATCCCGGCGGTCTACAATGTGCTTTCTACTGAAATGGCCGGGAAGGTGGTTTATATGATCTTTGCCGTGCCGGTCGTGGCGCTGCTGGCGCTGATCTTCAAGCCTGAACTGCATACCACGCCGGGGGCGGTGTTGGCCGCGCTGGCTGCGTTGGTGCTGGCCTGGCTGCTGCGTTTCTTGTGGGGTTTCTGGCTGGCGCTGCTGGCTTTCTGGGCGACGCGCGCCGATGCTTTGCTGGCCTTGCAGGATTCGCTGGTCTTTCTGCTGGCCGGGCAAGTTGCTCCAGTGGCGTTGCTGCCGGGTTTTATGCATACCCTGGCAGTTGCTCTGCCGTTCCGCTACATGGTCAGCTTCCCGATCGAGGTGCTGATGGGGCAGGTCAGCGGCGCGGAAGTGGGACTTGGATTTTTAATTCAGGCCGCCTGGCTGTTGGTCGCGCTGGGTTTGTATGTGCTCATGTGGCGGCAGGGCATCCGCCATTACGAAGCGGTAGGAGGTTGAGATGTGGTATCTCCGTTTGATCGCCCAGTTCCAGAAAGCCTCCGCCCAGCAGGAAATGGCTTACCGGGCGAACTTCTTCATCAGCATATTACATTCTGTGCTCAACCTGGGCACCGGCGTGTTGGGGTTGGTGGTACTGTTTGGGCAGGTACAGGTTATCCAGGGTTGGGAAATGCCTGCCGCGCTCACTTTGCTGGGGGTGTATCTGACCATTGGTGGCTTGCGCAATCTGTTTTTCGGCCCCAGCCTGGACCAACTGGTGGGCATGGATGGCGAAATCTGGACCGGCAAGTTCGATTTCACCCTGCTGCGCCCGGTCAACGTGCAGTTCCTGGCGAGCTTTCGCCATTGGCGGCTGTTCGCGCTCTTCGACCTGTTGTTGGCGTTAGGCACCTTGGGAGTAGGTATCGCTCAATTGCAGCACACCCTGACCTGGGTGGAGATCGTTAGCTTCCTTATCACGCTAGCGGCCAGTGTTTCGATCCTGTACGCCATCTTGCTGATCTTCTCGGCATTGGTGCTGTTCAATCCTGGCTTTCTGTATACCTGGGTCTTCGACAGCATCTTTCAGATGGCGCGCTACCCCGTCAACCTGTATCCCGGCTGGTTGCGGCTGGTGCTGACCTGGATCGTGCCGATTGGCTTTATGACTACCGTGCCCGCCCAGGCCCTGACCGGCGAACTGACATCCGGCTTCCTGGTGGGCAGCATTGCCGTGGCAACCCTACTGGTGTTGGCCGCTTCGTTCGTGTTCCGTTTTGGCCTGCGGCGCTACAGCAGCGCGTCGAGTTGATATTTTGATGCTTTAGAGTCTCGCAATCTTCACAGTCGACAGCGATTTCCGACGTAGCAGGGGAGGGTCTCAGACTCTCCCCTACAATGAGCTTGGTATTTCGTTGCTGATGGCTTTGGAGAAAGCTGGAAGATTTCTCTTAGAAATTGCTTCGCAATTTCCCTAGCCGCTGGTTAACAATAATTTCCCCTTCGTGAGCGTTCAATTAAAGTCCTCCTAAACATTCGGCGCACTGCTGTATAATCCCGGTATGCCCAAACGTCGCATCACTACCTTGCTGCTGCTCTTTACCAGCCTGTTGCTGGCCTGCCAGACGCTTTCTCCGACGCGCTTCCTACCGGTAGAAACCACGCCGGTGATGAAACCGGTCACCGTGGCAGAACCGACGGCGACGATCACCCCCTTCCCGCATCCCCCCACCAAGCCGCCTGAAACCGATTACCGGGTACGCGTGCATCCCGATGGCGAACTCTACGTCGGTGACCTGGTGAGTTTCGAGGTGATCGCTCCCGAGCACGCCAACGTGGCCGACAAGCAGGTCGAAATCCAGATCAACCCGCCGGGCGGCGCAAAATTGGGGCCGGTCGACTTCCGGCCTTTTGGGTTGAGCAACCGCCTGCAAGCTACCTTCTGGTGGCTGTGGGATACCAGCGAGCTGGAACCCGGCCCGGTGAACGTGACTTTCCGCATTTTGCCGGATGGGGAGAGTTGGACGCGAACCTTCGACCTGCTTCCAGAAGAGGCTTTACCGGCTAATGAAGCTGGTGCTAAATGGGCAACGGCGGAAAGTGAGTGCTGTGTGCTGCATTACATTACCGGTACGGCCGTGGCCCGCGATCTGGATACCCTGTTGGAAACGGCCGATGAACTGGCTGCCGATGCCAGCCAGAAGATGCGCCTGGAGTTGGATAAACGATTGCATGTGGTTCTGGTGCCGCGCGTTTTCGGGCAGGGCGGTTTTGCTTCCAGCGAGGTATACGTTTCTTACCTGGATCGCAATTACGCCGGCGACATCCTGCCTGCCGTGCTGCACCACGAGTTGATCCACGTACTCGATTATCGCACGGAGGCGGACTATCGTCCGATCATGCTGGTCGAGGGGCTGGCCGTCTACCAGACCGGCGGACATTTCAAGCTGGAGGCACTCATGGCGCGTGCCGCCGCCTTACTCGAACTGGATAGATACATCCCCATCGTTTCACTTTCCAACGATTTCTATAACGAGCAGCACGAAATTGGCTACATGGAAGCCGGGGCACTGGTGCAATTTATGATCGAAACCTGGGGTTGGGAAGCCTACATGGATTTCTACCACGACATTCAGCCGCATTCCAGCGGGACCAACGCAGGGGCAATCGACTACGCCCTGCGCGCACACTTCGAGATCAGTTTCAGTGAATTGGAAGAACGCTTCCTGCTGGCCCTGCGTGCCCAGGACCCCACGCCAGAAATGCTGGCTGACGTGCAGCAGAGCGTGATGTATTTCGACACCCTGCGGCGTTACCAGCAGAACCTGGATAGCTCAGCCTATTTCCAGACTGCCTGGTGGCCGGATGTGGACGAGGTTGCCGACCGTGGCATTGTGGCCGATTTCCTGCGCAAGCCGCAGCGGCCCGAAAACATCGCCCTGGAAACCATGCTGATCACGGCCGATGCTTACCTGCGCGCCGGGAACTATGCCCAGTCAGAAGCTGTGTTGCTGGCTGCGAATGCCGTCCTTGACCTGCTGGAAGCCGGGCACCTCGACCCCTTCGATGCCGACCCGTTAGCGGCCAGTTATTATGCCGTGGTCAATACCTTGCTGGAAAACGGTTACAACCCCCAACAGATCGATTTGAACAGCGACTCGGCCGAAGTGCTGGCATACGATCCCCAGGCCGAGTTGGTGAAAGTGAATCTCAAGCTCGACGATGAGCGCTGGAATTTACAGTAGCTTTACGGGCAGCCGGGGATCAGCGGGCCAAAGACATCACACTACAAATAGTTCGAATCAACCCACGTTATAAATGGACCTAAGAGGAAAAATATCAGGCATAGGCATATAACAATTAATAAAAGGATGCTACAGCCAATTACCCC
>JBNKDB010000290.1:0-3610 GCA_050288045.1 Anaerolineales bacterium
GTTGAAGCCGGTAACTGAGGAAGACCTGCGGGCACGCGTCAAGATTGCCGAGCGTTCAATTGCCATGCAGGCGCGTTTGCGCGAAACCATCGATCAGAGTGAAGCACTGGCGATCTACGACCACCTGACCGGGGTGCTCAACCGCCAGGCGATGTACGAACGGGCATTGGCCGAAGTCAGCCGGGCACAGCGCGAGGGCGTTCCGGTAAGCCTGGCAATGCTGGAAATTCGCAACTTGCAAGAGATCGCCGAAGAACAAGGCAATGAGGTGCGCGACCAGGCCGTGCGTTTTGTGGCGCGCGCCACGCGCGCCAACGTACGTATCTATGACCTGGTGGGGCGTTGGATCGGGGCCAAGTTCCTGTTGTTGCTGCCGGGCGCCTCGTTACAGAATGCCCAAAAGGTGGTCGAGCGGGTGAGCAAGAGCATTTCGACCATTCGCATTCGCCAACCAGATGGTGGACGCTTGCAGTTGGAGATCGTGGTTGGGCTGGCGCGCATGCCGATGGATGAGGCTGTGCCGCTCTACGTGCTGATCGAACAGGCCAACGAAGCGCTGATGCAAGCTGCCAGCGATCCTGATGAGCAAATCAAGGCATATCAGGAAGCATAAAATACACACCTTTTGAAATGAAACTTGCCCCACACGAAACCGTGTGGGGTTTTTGCTTTGCTGCACCGGCTTGAAATTGGGAAAAAGAATGGGCCGGTCACGTGTCCGGCCCATTGTAGAAAGGGAAAGCAGTTGCAATGCCAACTCCCTTTAGCAGATTGTAAAGTGTGTTTTGGGGATGTCAGGCGCAGCCCAATTTGAAAAGAACTTATGTTCTATATTGATTATACATAATTGTAGCCCAAAAAGCAAGCCGAATCCGAACGTGATTCTAAAAAATTGTCCTGTTTTTAACCTTTGTCTGCAAGGTGATTAAAGGCAAACGTGCGTATAATAGTATGAAAGGTAAATGCGTATGTCGTTGGTTTCATCCGGCTTTTCAATTACCCTGTTTATCGCCGCCGGCTTTTCTGCTGTGCTGGCATTCATCGTTTGGGGGCGGCGAGAAGAACCCGATGGAACTTACCTGACTTTATTGTTGCTTTCTTTTGCATTCTGGGGGACTGCGGATGGTATGGAAGCCATGGCGGTTTCAGTACCGGCAAAGATTCTGTGGAGCAAAATATCCTATCTTGGCGCATACAGTGCTCCACCGTTATTTGTAATGTTTTCCTTGGCTTTCAGCCAGCAGTACCAGTTGCTTACCCGTAAGGCCCTGATCCCGCTGTGGAGTGTGCCGTTGGTGATGTGGGTGGCTGCGTTCACCAATGGCTTGCATCATTGGGTGTGGAGCAGTTTTAATTATGTTTCGGCAGGAAATATACTGATCTATAACCGGGGACCGCTGTTCTGGCTGGGCGTGAATTATGCTTACGTTATCTTGTTTGCTGCTACTATTCTACTGATCAATTCAGCGATCCGGTTTTCTTTCCATTACCGTTTCCAGGCCTGGTCACTGATCCTGGCGGCTGCCATTCCGTGGGTTGGCAATATGCTGTATATCTTCCGGGTAGGCCCTTTCCCAGGGCGGAACCTGACTCCGGCGGCGTTCGCGGTGACCGGGTTCTTGCTGGTGGTCAGTATTTACCGTTTCCATTTGCTGGATCTAATGCCGGTAGCGCGCGGGAAACTGCTCGATTCGATGACTGAGTTGGTTTTTGTTGTCGATAAACGCCTGCGGATCGTAGATATGAACACGGCTGCGGTAAGTGCTGTGGGGTTGGATTCATCCGAGGCTGCGATTGGTGAATCGGCATTGGAGATTTTCCAGCCCTGGCAGACTTTGGGTGACTTGCTGCAACAAGCATCTGGTGATACAACGGAGCAAAAAGAGATCCGGGATGATGCTGAAAATTGGTTCGACGTGCAACTTGTGCCGTTGAAAAATTTCCAGAATAAAGTTGTAGGGTGGTTGATCGTGCTGCGCGATATTTCCGAACACAAACACCTGGAAAAAGCCTTGAAGGAGAGTGAAAAGGTTTTTCGTCGCCTTGCTATTCAGGCCGAAACGCTGCAAAAAGCGGCCGCGGCAGTGGCTTCTACCTTGAACCAGGAGGAAGCCATCGAACGTATCTTGGAGCAATTGGAGCACGTTGTGCCATACGACAGTGCTTCGGTGCAGTTGCTGCGGGATGGGGCGCTCGAAATTGTGGGTGGGCGTGGTTTCAAGGATATGTCGATTGTATTGGGTTTGCAATTGCCACTGACCGGAGAGAACGCATCCTCCGTGGTCTTCGATACGCGCGCTCCACTTGTCCTATACGATGCTCAGGAGAAATTTGAAGCCTTCCGGGTGCCACCGCATAACCACATACACAGTTGGCTGGGCGTACCGATGATCGTGCAGGATCGCATGATTGGGATGATTGCCTTGGACAGTGTGAAGCCAGGGAACTTCACCCAGGAGCATGCCAGCCTGGCGGCAGCTTTTGCCGACCAGGTGGCCGTCGCCCTGGAAAACGCGCGTTTATTCAACCAGGTAGAGGTTTTGGCAAGGACTGATCCCCTGACAGGGATTTGCAACCGGCGGCACTTCTATTTGCTTGCCGATCAGGAGTTCACGCGCGCCCAGCGCTATAATCACCAGTTAGCAATGATGATGTTCGATATCGACCATTTCAAACGTTTCAACGATACTTACGGGCACCATGTGGGTGATGATGTGCTGGTGGAAATTGTCAAGCTGGTACAGAGTGACCTGCGAAGTGTGGATGTGTTTGGACGTTACGGCGGAGAAGAGTTCATCATTATGGCGCCGGAAACCAGCCTGGCGGCGGCCGAAGAAATTGCCGAGCGCTTGCGAATGCTGGTGGAGCAGATGAAGATCGAAACGCGGATTGGAGCGTTAAGTATCACGATCAGCTTTGGGGTAAGCGCGATGAACGACTCAGCGCCGATGTTGGTTGATGATGTCGAGGTATTGGTCAACCAGGCCGACCAGGCCTTGTATGCCGCTAAGGAAATGGGGCGCAACCGGGTGGCGGTGTTTGGCGCAGAGGAGCGAAGGAGCTAGGGAGCGCGGGAGCAGGGGGAAAAGGCGTTTGAGCCGCGAATACAGACATAGCTTATACGATGTGGTTTCGTCGGGGGTGTTGGGTAAAGCGCGAATGCAGTTCGGTTAGCGTCAGGCAGTAGCTTTGCGTTTATGGCGTTTGCGGCAGGCATCACTGCAATATTTGACGTGCTTCCATTCAGCAGCGAGGGATTTGCGCCAACGGAAGGGGTGGCCGCATTCGGCACAGATTTTGACAGGGAGGATTTGTTTTATGGTCATGGTGTGCTCAATTTTTGATAACGTGAAATAGGCCTTCACGTAGATTCAAGGGTAAAGCTCCACCAATAAGGTTACTTCTATTATATACCCGAACCGGGCAAGTACAATTGTTACTTTTGCGCTTCTACAACTTGGCGATGGGTGGATATAGATGCGAGACAGCTCCAAGAGGAACTATGAAAGTGACAGGAAAGTGTGAGACAAGAATACTAAATTAACCGAACTATGGCCCCATTAGAAACCTTCGTTAAATCATAAATAAATCCTTGCCATCCTGCCCTTCG
>JBNKDB010000291.1:0-5458 GCA_050288045.1 Anaerolineales bacterium
CCTTGGCATATCTGGTTCACTCACCAAGAGCGGCCAGTTTAGCCTCCCAATCAATCGACCAGTTGTACCATTGTTCCCCACCGAACAAGGCCACAACCCGTTCAACCCAAGTGTGTTCGGCAGCATAATTGATGTTCAAATCGGTCGGCATGAAGGGGTATTCTCCATCCGCGCCAAAGAACATTTCTTCGATCTGATAGTACAGGTCGGCCCGTACAGCCGGATCAGATTCAGTTCGAGCTTGCTCGATCAGATCGTCAATGTCATTGCAGGTACGCTTGAAGCGCACATCGCCCTCGCACCACAACACATCACCTACCCAGTTATTCTCGTCGGCGTAATCCGGCCCCCAGCCCAACGTCCACATATGCGGAGCGTCTTCATCAGGTGTATTTACGGAAGTCGTGTCGAGTAACTCAGCAAACGATTGCTGTTCGATAATGATCTTCTCTGGATCGCAGCCCAGGTTTTCCGCCCACTGTCCCTGCGCGAACTCGATTTCATTTAGTGTGCTCTGACCAGAATAGCCTAAGAGCGTAACCGTGGGGAAACCTTCGCAGTTCGGATATCCAGCTTCAGCCAATTGCGCAGCGGCATATTCAGGATCGAAACCCACACCGACTTCATCGATCGGCGGCGCACCGAAAATGCCAGGAGGAGCAAAATGGATCATCGGTAGGCCCTGGCCTTGATTCACAACCTCGACGTAAGTCTCACGGTCGAAAGCAGCACTGAATGCCCGGCGCACGCGTGGATCGTCGAACGGCGGCTTGGTCATACGGAAACCAATGTAATACACGGTTAGATTCGCAATTTGAATGGTTTCATCGGGGAATTGATCGAGGTGTGCTTGCAATTCAGCGTCCGGAATACCGGCAACATCAACTTCATTGTTCAGCCATAACGCGTAACCGGTGCTCGTGTCGGGGACAACATTAGCCTCAAAGACCTCAATATTGCCGCTACCAAGCATATCTTCCGGCATCAAAGGATTGCGAACAAGACGGCGGCGAACGCCATGTACCCATTCATCGAGTACGAATCGTCCGCTGGTTACGATATAGCCGGCCTCGATCCATTGCTCACCATTCTCTTCGACCGCCCACTGCGGTACTGCCGCAATCGTCCACATTGGGGTCATAGACAAGAAGTACCCGGCCGGGAATTCAAGCTCCACGACCAAGGTATCATCCGCTTGTGTGCTGACGCCAATCGCGTCGACCAATTCTGCAGGAACATTTGCTGGATCTTCATAGTTCAATACGTCATTACATCCCTTGATCAAGGGCGCAATGATAGCAGAATAGGAAGATCCAATATTGGGATCACAGGCGCGCTTGATACCATATACGAAGTCGCTTGCCGTAACAAAAAGCGGATTGCCGTCAGCGTCTACTTCTTGAGTGGTTCCACCACCAGGCAAGTGATAAACCCAGGGAATATCAGTCCGCAAATTAAATGTCCAAACCAGGCCATCTTCACTCACCGACCAATCGGTAGCAGCTTCTGGGACGATCTCATTGGTAACCAAATCGTAATTGGTCAACTGCACAAACAGATTCTCAATATAGTTGATCGAAACCACATCTTCACCAACCTGCGGATCGAGTGTGGGAATATCGGTGGTCGAATAGCCGTCGTAGGTCACCGGCTGATCCATTTCCTCCATATCTTCTTCCTGAGGAACCTCGACAATCACGGTTTCAATCACAGTCTCGCCGTCCCGCGTGACCACAACCGTCTCGATAACGGTCTCGGGTTCCGGGGTCGTGCAGGCCGATAGCACTAAGCTCAATATCATAATTAACGCAAAGACTAGACTTATTTTCTTGCTCACTTTCTTCTCCTTAAGTGAATTTTGTTAATAGGAATCAGGACAGATAAATTAAATATTTCTGTGCAGCACCTCCTTCATGGGAACAGCAAACTGACGCCGTTCAGGCTGGGAACAATTATTCAGTTGTTGTACAAATATTTAAGTGGGTTATAAAACCCTGAACTAAATCTTAGGCCAGTACCAGTATAGAAAGTTCTGGCTGTCCATACATCCTTCCCTGGTTGGGTTATATCCCCCACTCTGGTAGTGTTTTTGTGATAAAAAATGATCGGGCGGTCAATGCCGCCCGATCATTCGATCTAATTATCTTGAATAGTTGGTTGCTTATCGAGATTCTACTTCAAAATGACGCGTACCTGAACTTTGGAAGTTCCCGCCTCTGGCAAGGGAATCACGCTACCCTCAACGGATGTTCCATCTACTTCCAAATTGATCTGATTGCCACTGCCCTGGCGCTCGACGTGGATCTCGTAGATCACCCCGCGATGCTTTCGGACAGCCTCGAAACGCTGCCACCCTTTCGGTAGCACTGGCGCTACCTGCAAACCCTGGTGTGTCGGCCGGATACCCAAAATCCACTGCGTAATTGCTACATAATTCCAGGCTGCCGTTCCGCTCAACCAGGAATTCTTGGCCTCGCCATGTGTCGGGGCGTCTCTTCCGGCAATCATCTGGGCGTACACATATGGTTCACAGCGATGAATTTCGCTGATCTCTTCCCGTTTGGAAGGGTTGTTATTGCTGTAATACTCAAAAGCCCGGTCGCCGTTCCCTACCAGCGTTTCCGCAATCATGATCCACGGATTGGAATGACAGAAAATCCCGGCATTCTCTTTATATCCCGGTGGGTAAGACGAAATCTCGCCCAGGTTCAGATAATATCTTGTATATGCCGGCTGGTGCAACACAATACCATGCTTGGTTGCCAGGCGTTCAGCTACCGCGTCCAATGCTTTTTGAGCATAGCCATTATCCAGGCCAATCCCGGCCATCACACAGTAACCTTGCGGCTCGATAAAGATCTGGCCTTCCGCGCAACTGCGCGAACCAACTTTGTCACCAAAATCATCATACGCTCGCAGGAACCAATTTCCATCCCAGCCATTTTTCAAAGTAACCTGCGTCATGCTTTCCGCCTCTTCGCGATAGAAATCAGCATCAGCACTCTTGCCAAGATGGTCAAGCAATGCAGCCATCTCCTTCGCAGCGGCAACGAACAACCCGGCAATGAACACCGATTCGGCATTCTTACCATCCTTGTTCGTTGTTGTCTGGAAAGATTCACCAGGTTCTTCGGAGAAGGTATTCAAATTGAGACAGTCGTTCCAGTCCGCCCGCCCGATCAGCGGCAATCCATGTTTTCCAATCCGGTCGAGGGTATATTGCAAGCTGCGGCGGAGATGCTCGAATAAGGTCGCTTCGGTACCCGGCTGATTCTTGAACGGTGCCAGCTCATCCAGAATGCCATAATCGCCGGTTTCTTTCACATAGGCACACACACTAAGCACTAACCACAATGGATCATCGTTAAAGTTGCTGCCAACGTTGTCATTACCGCGCTTGGTCAGCGGCTGGTATTGATGAAAAGCACCACCATCCTCGAATTGAGTGGCCGCAAGATCGAGGATGCGTTCACGGGCACGTTCCGGGATCAACTGCACCACACCCAGCAGGTCCTGGTTCGAATCTCGGAAACCCATCCCACGCCCCACACCGGATTCATAAAACGAGGCTGAACGCGACAGGTTGAACGTCACCATCGTTTGGTACGCGTTCCAGATATTGACCATGCGATTGGTGTGTTCATCTGGGGTGGATACCTGGAAGATTTGCAAGAGGCTATCCCAATAATCGCGCAGTGCCTCAAATGCCTGCTCAACTTCAACCGCCTCGAGATAACGCTCCAATTTTGGATAAACCGCGCTTTTGTTCACAACCTGATGGGCAGCATCCTGGAATTTCTGATCGCGCGGATTTCCTTGGTAGCCCAGCACGAAGATGATCTTGCGCGATTCCCCAGATGCCAACGAAACAGCAATGTGATGAGAACCAATTGGCGACCAACCATGTGCAATCGAATCTTCCGAATACCCTTGCTCCACCACCTTGGGGTTTTCCCAACCACGGTATGAACCCAGAAAATCTTCACGCTGTGTATCGAACCCGATCATATCTTCGGAGCAAGCGAAAAACGCAAAATGATCGCGTCGTTCCCGATATTCGGTTTTATGATAGATCACATTACCTTCGACTTCCACTTCCCCGGTATTGAAGTTGCGCTGGAAGTTGGTCATATCATCATAGGCGTCCCACAATGCAAACTCAACACAAGAGTAAACCGAAATAGTTGCCGCGGTTTCCCGTTGGTTGGTCAGGGTCAATTCCCAGATTTCAAGATTTTCCCCCAAAGGCACAAAGTAGCGCGCTGTGGCTTCGATCTGATTTTGGACGGAGCGAATGGTCGTATATCCCATACCGTGGCGGCAGCTATACTCGTCCAGATTCGCTTTCACCGGTGCCCAGGTCGGCGACCAGAAAGAACCATCGTCATCATCCCGCAAATAAAGATAGCGGCCGCCATCATCAAATGGCACATTATTATAACGATAACGTGTCAACCGGCGAAGGCGCGCGTCACGATAAAATGAATAGCCGCCAGCCGTATTTGAGATAATTCCAAAATAATCTTCGCTTCCCAGATAATTGATCCAGGGTAGTGGTGTATCCGGTTGATTAATTACATACTCCCGCATTTCATCGTCGAAGTAACCGAAACGCATCTTTCGCTCCTTATAAGCAATAATGTCGTCGTACTAAAGCAAATGCATAAGTTATTTCATACCAAAAAATAACTTGCAATAGCATTTATAAGAGAAACTGACCGTTCATTACCAAGGCAATCGTTTTACCACAAACGGTCAGTTACCAGAGAACCCCATTATTATACAATAGCATTCAAAAATTGGTTTGCATGCGAAAAGAAATTACAGCAAAGTTCGCTTTCCTACGATATAATGAGCCATATTATTTGTGTAGGAGCTATATCAATGCATAAGGTTGAATGCCCATCTTGTGCGCAGACAATTCGCTTAGAGAAAGAACCTAAGCCTGGGCAACTCATTACCTGCTCTACCTGTAACACAGCCTTGGTGGTCACCACCACTTCCCCACTTTCCGTCTCTTGGGTAGCATTAGATGACTACGGAGAAGAAACCGCAGCAGACCACGACCGCTGGCACAAATCGAAGAAACATAAGAAACGCTACGAGCGCGACGATGCCGAAGACCTCGAAGACACCGACGATGATCTCGAGTCATTTGGAAAGCGTCGCCGTCCAAAAAGAACGCGTAATTTGGACGACGACTATGATTTTTGATTTTTCCCGGCTAACTCTTAAATTGACTTAAGCCTTCCAAGACGCCAATGCAGTCATGCATAATCCTGCGCGGTCTTTTCTAAACGCGCCTGCGAATCGACAAAGCCACCAGGGCGATTGCGAGCCTGCCAGATATATTCATGCTCGGACAGCAAACGCTGTGCATTTGCGGCCAATTCAGTTACACGCTCGTCTTCTGCGCCCAAAGCCCACAAGGCTCGATGACAGGCATGCGTGAGCATAT
>JBNKDB010000292.1:0-9121 GCA_050288045.1 Anaerolineales bacterium
ACTACGGATTGCAGCGAAGCAAAATCATCACTGGCAATGCCATACAGCACCGGCCGCCCGCCGCTTTGCGTCACCAGTGCGCCCAATGTAAAGCTGTTCACATCGCGCACCTGTCCCGGCTCAACTTGCTCCTCCGGCGGCACAACCTCATCGCCGCTGGAGATGATACCCACGCGCGGCTGCCGCGCCACTTGCACGTTGGTCAAACCCAGCGCCATCAACCCGCCGATCTCTGCCGGGCGCAGGCGCGTCCCCGCCGGGATCACTTCCTGTCCGGCCGCAACGTCCTCCCCCACCTGGAGTACGTTCTCGCCCACACCCACCGCCCGCAAGATTTCTACCTCGCCTTCACGAGCTTGCTGCGTGTACTCCACCATCACCACCGCGTCGGCCCCTTCCGGCAGCATGCCGCCGGTGTGGATCAGTGCGCATTCATTACGCGCCACAGAAACCTCCGGGGCTGCGCCCATCGGTACTTCACCAACCAATTGTAAATAAGCAGGGAGGGATTCGCTGGCTCCAAAAGTACCAGCCGCCTGTACGGCGTAGCCATCGACCGTGCTGCGCGCGAAGGCGGGTAGCGGTGCCGGAGCCTGTACTGCTTGAGCAGTCACCCGGTCCAGCGCATCCTGCGTGGAGATTGATTCCTCCGCAATTTCTACCAGCAGGTGCTCAAGCAGTTTATCGAGCGCCTGGGGCGGCGGCAGCAAGGTCAGGAATTCGGGCATGGGGTTAGCGCGTCCAGAACGCGAATGCCAGGAAATAGTTCATACTGACAAACAGCAACACGGCGCTGACCTGTAACCAGCGCCAGTTCGGCTTGACGCCCATTGCAATCCGCCGCATGAACCAGATTTGCAGCAGTCCCAGCGGCAGCGGGATGAAACCCGGCAAGGCAATCGGCGAGGGCAAGCCCAGGAACGAGGCTACGCCCAGCAACACAAAGGCGCTCAGGATGAACAGATTATGGAACAACATCCCGTTTTCCCAACCGATGTTCATCAACAAATTGTGACGCTCGTATTTAAGATCGCGGCCGTACAATGGGAAAGCGATTACTAAGACAGCCGCCAGGAAAAGCAGCGTCAGCGGGAAGGTGGTCATCGCCAGCAGGCGGTTCAGGTCACCACTGACCAGCAGCATGGCAAACGCCGGGATCAGATTGGAGATCAAGATCGCCGCAGTCAGTTCACCATACCCAGTATTCGCCAACCGGAAGGGCGGCACGACAATCGCCAGCCCACCCAGGAACATGAGCAGCATGAACAATACCAACGCCATATTCAAATGGTCGCTGCGGATAAAGCCGAAGGCCAACAGTGCCACCGCCGTCAACATTGTTGCCCCGGCCAGTAAGGCCGTCGAGCGCGGCAACATCTCCTCTCCTTCGCCCAGAATATTGCTAACGTCCGGGGGCGGGTTGGTGATCGCCGGGTTGGCGGGCACCTTGAAGTATTCATACAGGTAATGCACGGCCAGTTGCAGGGCCACGATCCACAGCATCCCGTTGATAACCGTATCGAGGTCCAGCGGGGTGCCCAGGTAACGGGCAATCCCAATCCCCAGCAAATACTGCATCACACTGGGAATCAGTAAATGCGGGCGCGATAACCGGATGAACTGGCGCAATGGAGTCAGGTTCATATTTCCACCAATAAATGACTTAGTGTTTCAAAAGGAATAGTTTCATCTTCCGGATGCTTGCCGTCAGCGTGTGTGGAAAGCCGGATCAGGGTGGCATCCAATTCGTTTTCGATGGCGTAAGCCACACCAAAGGGGACCAGCAAGGCACACGGCTCAGCCGCATCCAGCACAATCCGTAAGTAGCGGTCTTTGTCGGGTGAGGCTGCCCGGCGGTCGATCAAGTGCAACTCAGTTTTGCCGTTCACCGGCACCCAGATCTCGTCGGCCACAGCGCGCTGCACGAACGGCGTGATGCAGGTATCTCCGAAGGTACGCACTTCCACCTGCCCGAAACGGCGCAGCATTTGGTCGTCGTCACGCAGCAACACCAGACGGCCGTCCACCCATTCCAAGTCTAAGATTTGCACATCGCTGATCGACAATTCAGGGCTCATGTCACAACCTCATAATTACAATAATAAACCCGTTTCACTTGCCTATTATAACCAACCCACCTGAGAGGAATATATGAGTATTCTTAACCAGTAGGATTACACATTATCGTACCTACAAATCTAAACGCTCAGAAACAGTAGGGGAGGGTCTTTGACCCTCCCTAAATCGCTCTGATTGGACGCATTGCACATATGCCTCCTTCACCCCATTTATGTAGGGACGCATTTTTGCAAGTTACGCTTGCCCTGCGCCCTGGGCGACGTCATCATTCTGATTATCCGCGGTTGCCCCTACAAAGCACAAAACTCTAAAAATTTCGTATGCACAAGCGGAGGTTGAGCCTCTGTCTTACAAACTTACTCCAACGCCCGCTTCACATCGCGCGTGTGCAACTGCAAATGCAGGTACATCAACTTCAACATCTCGGCGATGCTGGTCACCCCCAGGAAAGGGTGGCGGCCTTCTTTTTCGAGATCATCCGCTTGCAATCCGGCCACGATCGCGACCGTTTTGGCGCGTAATTGCTTGAACTCGGCCAACAATTCAGCCCGGGTCTTATCCTTCAATTCGGCTACCTTGCTGGCATTCCACTGGTCGATGTCGAATCCTTCGGATACACCGGCCGCGCCACCGGCAACGGCCGCAACCAGCTTCGAGATCGAGCCTTCGGTTTCCACAAAATGGGCAAACAACTCGTGTATCGTCCACTGTGCACCATCAGCATACAAAGACTGCTGCCAATCTTCTGGGGACAAACTCTCGAAAAACTCGATATTCTTCGCGCCTTCCTTTTCAAGTCGCCGGGCGACACTTTCAGGGGTTTGAGTTGCCATCACGCCTCCAGTTGGTTTAGAAAATGTGCATCATTTTAGCACACGCGTGGCATTGAACACCGCCAGGATAGCCACGCCAACATCTGCAAAGACCGCCTCCCACATCGAAGCCACGCCAAACACACCCAACAAGATAAAAATACCTTTGATCCCCAAAGCCATGGCAATGTTCTGCCAGATGATCTTGCGCGTGCGTTTCCCAAGCTGGATGGCCTCGGCTACCTTGGAAGGGGCATCGGTCATCAAGACCACGTCGGCCGTCTCGATGGCGGCATCCGAACCCAGCGCTCCCATCGCAATCCCCACATCGGAGCGCGCGATCACGGGAGCATCGTTGATACCATCACCCACGAAAGCCAGTTTCCCGGCGTGGGCATCCGCCATCAAGCTTTCAACCGCCGCCACCTTATCCTCCGGCAGCAGTTCGGCGCGGTAATCGTCCAGGTTGAGTTGGGCAGCAATCTGGGCAGCCACATCGGTGCGGTCACCGGTCAGCATCAGGATACGCTCCACGCCGCTCTTGTGTAATTGCTCGACGGCTTCAATCGCATCCGGCTTCAATTCGTCCGCCACCACCAGGTGCCCAACCTGCTCCCCATTGACGGCCACGTGCACCACCGTGCCCGGCGTTTCGCAGCATCCAATAGCGTGTGGGATGTCTTTTTCATGCAGCAAGGCATCGTTACCCACCAGGATCGTATTGCCATCGACCTGGGCCTGCACGCCAAAGCCACTCAATTCCTCGAAAGAATCCACCTGCGATATCTCAACTTCATCACCATAGGCAGCCACGATCGATTGGGCGATAGGATGGTTGGAGTGCGTTTCCGCAATCGCCGCGTAGCGCAGCAGGTCTGTCGGAGAATAACCATTGTGCGGGGTCACATCACTGACCTGGAAGCTGCCCTGCGTGAGCGTGCCGGTCTTGTCGAAGACTACGGTCTTGACGTTTGCCAGCACGTCCAGGAAATTAGCGCCCTTGACCAGGATACCGCGCCGCGATGCACCGCCGATCCCGCCGAAATAGCCCAGCGGGATGCTGATCATCAGCGCACATGGGCAGGAGATCACCAACAGCACCAATGCCCGGTAGATCCACTGTGGAAAAGTTGCCCCGGGAATAACCAGCGGGGGCACAATCGCAACCAACAAGGCAGCCAGGACCACGAACGGCGTGTAATAATTGGCAAAGCGGGTAATGAATTTCTCGGTGCGCGCTTTACGGCCGGCGGCGTTCTGTACCAGCTCCATCATGCGTGCAATCGTCGAATCCAAGAACGGGCGTGTGACCCGCAATTCGAGCAAACTGGATTTATTGATCGATCCCGCCAGCACCTCATCGCCCACTTCGGCCGGGCGCGGCATGGATTCACCGGTCAGCGCCGAGGTATCCAACTGCGACGCGCCGTTGAGCACCACGCCATCGAGCGGCACGCGCTCCCCCGGCCGGATCACGATCACATCATTGACATTGACTTCTTCCGGGGAAACCTGCCGGATTTCCCCATTGGTTTTTAGGTTAGCAAAATCGGGGCGCACTTCCATCAGCGCCTGGATCGAGCGTCGCGAACGCCGCACGGAAAGTTCCTGCACGAACTCGCCAATCTCATAGAACAGCATCACCCCCACCGCTTCGGGATATTCCTGGATGGCAACTGCACCCAATGTGGCAATCGACATCAGGAAGGTCTCATCGAACCAGTTGCGCCGCCACAAGTTGCGCCCAGCCTGGAACAGCACGCTCCAGCCGCTCAACGCATAGGCCCCGCCAAACACGGCGATCTCCGCCCAACTGTAGGGGGTACTTGCCAGACGCGCCCGGAAGATCAGTCCAAGTATAAAGAGGACAATTGCAGCCCCTAGGGTAGCCACCTGCCATTTCACGCGGCTGTCTAGTTCGGCTTCAGGCTGCTCGAATTCGTGCAGCGTCACACCCGGCTCGATCTCATCCACCAAAGACTGCACCACCGATAAGTTATCGGCGTCCAGGTGCAACGTAGAGGTGGCGAAGTTCAGGCTGGCAAAATGCACACCGGGCAATTCCTTCACCCCGGCTTCAATTTTCGCCGCACAGTTGGCACAATCTAAGTTCTTAATATGATATTTCTGGATCTGCGATGTCATTCCAATAACCTCACCAATAATCGATTTATCGATGTAAAACGTGCTCCAGGCCCAGTTCGTAAATAGCCTTGACGTGCTCGTCATCCAGGCAGTAGAACACCTGCCGACCCTCCTTGCGCGCCCGCACCAGGCGCATCTGCCGCAGGCCGCGCAATTGGTGCGAGGTGGCCGATTCACTCAGGCCAACTTCTTCGGCCAGGCTGCCCACGTTCATCTCGCAATCCGTGAGCGCAGCAATGATGCGCAGGCGGCTGGGGTCGCTGAACGCCTGGAAAAGTTGGGCCAGGTCAACAGCGGTGATTTCATCTAAAGTAATATCCGTTGAAAACACATCTTACTCCTTTGTTAACATATGAATAATTGCTCATATATTCAAGTATATTAAAACAGAAAACACCGCGTCTGTCAATCCCCCGCGCTTTTTCACCACCAAGCCACGAAGTCACCAAGCATAATTTCTTTGAGTCTTGGTGACTTCGTGGTTAAAAATTCGTAGCAATTCGTGTTGATTTATTTACGGAAAAAGTTCGAAACGATAAACCACAGGTTGGCTGGGCGCTCGGCCAGACGGCGCATGAAATAGGGATACCACTCGGTACCAAAAGGCACGTAAATCCGCACCGGATAGCCTTCTTCAACAAGCTGGCTTTGCAGGTCGCGGCGGATGCCGTGCAGCATCTGGAATTCCATCTTGCCGGTCGGCAAATCGAGCTTTCCAGCATATGCTTTAGCGAAAGCAATCCGGGCTTCATCATGCGTCGCAATCGCCGGGATGGCCGGGAAACGCCCGTCTGCGCTCAGTGTAGGTGCATCCTCCTGACTGGAAGCGTCCAGCAGTTGCGCCGTCAGCTGGTCGAAGTTATCATCCACGTCCGCCTTCTTGGGATAAGCCACCTCCGGCGGTTCCTTATATGCCCCCTTGACCAGCCGGAAGGTTGTACCCTCTTTCAGCAATTCGGCCGTGAGTTCTTCGGCGCAGTACAAATAAGACTGCATTGCCATACCGACATTATCGAATCCCTCGGCGCGCAGTTTACGATACACGCGCACGGTAGCATCCAATGAGCCAAAATCCTCGATATCGATGCGCACAAAATTATTGCGCTGCTGGGCGCGCGTCAGGATGGTATGCATATTCTCGACGCACAGGTTTTCATCCAATCCAAGCCCCAACTGCGTCAACTTGACCGACACGTTGGCCTGCAAATCCGCTTCGGCGATAGCATCCAGGCATTCCAGGATCGCCTGCGCGGCCTCCA
Organism: Anaerolineales bacterium; assembly: GCA_050288045.1. Lineage (GTDB taxonomy): Bacteria > Chloroflexota > Anaerolineae > Anaerolineales > UBA11579 > JAFGRA01. The sequence continues at coordinate 6,296 of JBNKDB010000292.1, forward strand.
GGGTTTCATTAGGCGTGTACACATTTTCGCCCAGGTGATCGAGTGTGGCGATCATGCCCTGGGCATTCAAGGATTGGATCACGCCCACCGCATCTTCCAACGTTTCCCCGGCTACGAAGCGCAGCGCCATGCGCCGCACAATGCCAAAGCCGGTCACGATCCGGCGCGCCCAGGCTGCTTGCGAAAGATAGATCAATAGAGATCGGAGCATAGATTTTTAGAAGCCTTTCTTGTGGGAAGAAAAGTTTGGGGGGAGAAGTTTGCTTTCATCCATCATCACGGTTCGCATTCTATTGGACATGCTTGCACCATTGATTGTAAGCGGGTATCGTCGATCATGATGATTAACTTTTTATGAGTACGCTAACCCGATTCTAGCATAAATTATCGAGATGTTATACAATGACGCTGCGAAGTGAAGCGACAAATTAGAAATGGTAAATTGCAGACCATGATCCAATCCAAAGCGAGTCTACTATATTAGGAATGATGAATTACGAATTAAAAATTACGGTTCTCGATTTACGATTCTCGAATCACGACCAAGAATACATGAGTAACCACGGAGGTCGTTTTGCGCTCTAGACGTTCAGGGTCCATGCTGCGTTGGGTTTTCATTGGTCTGGTCGTCGTTTCCATGATCTTGCTGGCCATCGAGTTGATCGCTTTCAGCCGCATGCAAACGCGCTTCCCCACCGGTATGATGATCGGCGGAGTCCCGGTCGGCAACCTCGACCGTCAGGAAGCAGCCGAACGCTTACGCTATGTATATTCCCTGCCGGTTGAGTTGAATTACAACGATGCCGTCATTCATCTCAGCCCCTCCGTGATCGACTTCAAGCTCGACCTGGAAAGTATGCTTGCCGCCGCAGATTTGCAGCGCGCCGGGGGAGCCGAGTTCTGGACGGAATTCTGGGACTTTATGTGGGGCCGGGAAACCACCCCTGAATCCGTACCGCTGGCAGCTTCTTATTCCGAAACTTTGCTGCGCAGCTACCTCCAGTCGGAAGTCGCCCCGCGCTACGACCGCCCCGCCACGGCCGCCCAGCCCATCATCGGTACTACCAACTTCCAGCCCGGTTCAGAAGGCACGACCATCGATATCGATGGCGCCGTTTTCCAGATTGAAAACGCCCTGCGCTCCCCCACCCAACGCTCGATAGCCTTACCGCTCGAACGTACCAACCCTGAAAGACCCTCGCTGCCCAACCTGGAAACCCTGCTCAAGCAAACCATCGAAATCTCTGAATTTGACGGGCTGGCCGGGGTTTATCTTTACGACTTGGAGACCGCTCAGGAAGTCCACTTCCTGATCCGGGATGGGCAAGAAATCGCCGTCCAGCCGGATGTGGCTTTCACTGCCGCCAGCATGATCAAGATCCCGATCATGATCTCCGTCTACCGCCGCCTGGATGAAAACCCCAACGAAGAAGTGCTCCACCTGCTCTCCGAAATGATCATCCAATCCGGCAACGACCCCTCGGACTGGCTGATGGAACAAGTTATCGACTCCAACCTGGGGCCATTGGAAGTCACCGCCGATATGCAAGCGCTGGGTCTGGAATCCACCTTCCTGGCCGGTTTCTTCCGTGTTGGTTCCCCCCTGCTGGTGCGCTACGAAACGCCCGGCAACACCCGTGAAGATATCGATACCGACCCCGATCCCTACAACCAGACCACCCTGACCGAGATGGGCGGCTTGCTCGTCGACCTGTACCGCTGTGCGGATACCGGCGGTGGCACCTTGACCGCCGTATTCCCTGGTGAGATCACCCAGGCGGAATGCCAGGATATGGTCAACCTGCTGACCCAGAACAAGATCGGCGTCCTGATCGAAGCCGGGGTACCGGAAGGCACGCGCGTTGCCCATAAGCATGGGTGGGTCAGCGACAATGCCGGGGTGATCCGCACGATTGCCGATGCCGGGATCGTCTTCTCTCCCAGCCGCGATTACGTCCTGGTGATCTTTTTCAACCACCCGGTGCAAACCATCTTCGATCCGGTCTCAGAAACTATCGCCTCGCTCTCGTCCGCCGTTTACAATTATTACAACCTACCCAGCGAGTAAGTATCTCCTCAAACAAAAAACATTAGTGGCTATGCGCAAAAACGGCATAGCCACTTTTTGATTCTGATCTTTGATTGCATCGGCAACTAAAGTTGCCTGCAACGTATTTATTGATTCCCATCTTCACCACAGAGGACACCGAGATTTGATTTTATATTCTTGTATTCTCCGCGCCCCTGCGGCTCTGTGGTGAAAACAGAATGGGATTATTCCGCTCTCACCCGGTAATGCACCTCGGATAATTCCCGCAGGCGCTCGGCCGCCTGCTCGGGGGTAATATCGCGTTGCGGCTCACCCAACATCTCATAGCCAACCATGAATTTCTTGACCGTGGCCGAACGCAGCAAAGGCGGATAATAATGGGCATGCAGTTGCCAATGGCCGTAATCGTCTGCCCCAATCAACGGCGCACCATGCCAGCCCATTGAATACGGAAACGAGACCTCGAAGAGATTATCGTATTTGACCAGCAAACGCTTGAGCACGTCCGCCAGCGCGGAGCGTTGGGATTCGCTCAAGTCGGGCAGACGCAGTATGTGCGTCCGCGGCAGCACCAGCGTTTCGAACGGCCACACCGCCCAATACGGCACCACCACGATCCAATCCTCATTCTCGACCACCACGCGCACCCGCTCTTCGGCTTCACGTTCGGCATAATCCACCAACAGCGGGCGGCCATGCGTTTCATAATACGTCTTCTGGTGCACGTCTTCCTTATAAGCCTCGTTAGGCAACTTGTCACCCACCCAAATCTGGCC
>JBNKDB010000293.1:0-3264 GCA_050288045.1 Anaerolineales bacterium
GCTTATCAACGGAGGAAATTCAGAAGGTTAGGATATACGGTTAGTTTCCCAACAATTCTTTCATTTGATCGTAGATCATCTTGACAGCGCGCTTGGGGGCCAGGCGATAAATGAAGTCCATGAATTTAGCATCACTGCCAACCAGCACACGGTAAGCATCTTTTTCCATGGCGTCCACAATGATCTCGGCCGCGTCTGCAGGCGGTAACGTCTTGTAGTTAGACTCGGTTTCGGCCGCATTTCCATCGCCCATATCCACACCCGAGTTCTTGGTGATCTCAGTACCAATCGCACCAGGGAAGACCACCGTTACGCGCACATTGGTGTTCAGCAATTCCGCATACAGGCCTTCGGTGAACAGCTTGACGGCCGCCTTGGAGGCCCCGTAAATCGACTGGCCGGGAACGGGCAAGAAACCACCCATGCTGGACACATTCACGACGTGCCCCTCCGGGCGTTCCAGCAAATATGGCAGGAAGGTCTTGGTCATGTAGATCACGCCGTACAGGTTGATATTGATTACCCGGTCGATGGCAGCATAATCAAGATCGTTGACGCGCACGAAGGGCTGAATGATTCCGGCATTATTGATCACGCCATCCACCGCCCCATGTTTTTCGATCACCGCGGCAGGTAAGGCTTCCACTGCTGCCCGGTCCGTCACGTCCACAATATGTGTGGACAAATTGGCTTTCTTCCCACCGGCAAGCTCTGCGGTGTGCTGCAAACCGGCTTCACTAATATCCACGGCGGCAACTTTGGCCCCCTTATTCAACAGATTGAGCACCAATTCTTGCCCAATCCCATTGCCACCACCGGTAACGACAATCACTTTATTATTTACTTTCATTTCAAACTCCTTTTTACGGACACAATTAATTTTTTTGAAGGTATGCCGACTGAACCGGTAACGACAAGTTCAATCGATTCTATTTGTGAAATTTATCACATATCAATCATACCCTAAAAGAGATCATGTGTCTACACCAATTCTGTCTAAATACGACCATTTTTATACAATTCTTATCTTTCTATAAGGATCATACTTCGATCCTACCAACCCGGTTGGCCCCTATTCGACCAACTCACCATCAATTAGAATGCCCCTCGCCTGGGTGGTCACTTATCTCGACGAAATACCCACCCTAAACAGACCAATCCCCTTCAGGAATCGCCGCTCCGAGTGGCGATTAGATTCTGAGCTGGTTTCTAGAGATAAAGCATGCCCTAAAATTACTTGACATGTCATCCACTTTATGATTAAATACATGACACGTCATCTAATTAAGGAGTAAATCATGATTCACGCAATCAGTACCGGTAAAGTAAAGATTACAAGCAATTGGTTAGAAGGTAAACAACAAGGCATCAAGCGGTTGGCAAACACATTATTGGATACTACCTATACCGATTGGCTGCCCATCTGGTGTTATCTGATCGAAGACCAGGGCCGTTTGATACTGGTAGATACCGGGATATCCCAAGCCACCCTGCTGCGCAGATATTTCCCTCCTCAAATGATCTTGCTGCAAAACGCGGCAAAATTCCAACTTGAGCCAAGCGAAGAAATCGGGCCGCAAATCCACGCGCTAGGTTACGATCCCAACGATGTCGAACTGGTCGTACTCACCCATTTGCACCAAGACCACGACGGCGGACTGCACCATTTCCCAAATGCAGAGTTTCTGGTCTCCCGAACTGAATGGGAAGCCGCGACCGGATTCAAGGGCAGGCTGGGAGGATATTTGAACCAATTATGGCCGAAAACATTCACCCCCCATTTGGTCGACTTTAGGGATACACCCTACGCCGGTTTTGCCCAGAGTTACCCGATCTCGGCGGGATTGACCCTGGTACCCACTCCAGGGCACAGCAGCGGACACATGGCTTTGATCTATGATACGCAAGACACACGCTATTTCTTTCTTGGTGATACGGCCTACAGTGAACACGCCCTGCTGAATGAAATTACCGACGGTGTCTCACCAGACCTCGATGCCGCGGTCACATCGATGCGCAACGTCCGGGCTTCTTTTGCCAATCATAAGGCAAATGTTGTTTTGCCCAGCCACGACCCGCAAGTATTGGAACGCCTGGCACAATCAGCTTGATTTAATCGTGTTTTTTTGCCATAATAAGTGACACGTCATTTATTATGGAGCAGCGATGAATCAAGCAGAAGAGTTACGTTATCTGGTGTTAGCCTTGCAGCGCGAAGGAAACCGGCAATTGACCGAAGCACTTCGCCCAATTGGATTATCCCCGGCGCAGGCAGAAGTGCTGCAGGTCCTCGATCAGTTTGCTGAATTGTCACTGGTTGAACTAGGAGAAAGGTTGATTTGTGAAACTGGCAGTCCGAGCAGGTTGGTAAAGGATATGGTCAAAGAAGGCATGATCGACCGCAAGCCAGACCCAAATGACGGGCGCGCCCTGCGTCTATCACTGACCGAGCAAGGCAAAACGCTGATCCAGAAAGTGAACCAGATCGAAGATACCTACAATCAATCTGTCGCCGAATTGGCAAAAGATTTGCCTATTCCACTGGACACCGCCCTGGACGTACTGCATAAACTTGTGGCCGGTACCCCCGCGGGACAGGCTGTGATCTTGCGCAAGCACGGCCCGGAGGATCGAGCATGACCGGGAACCAGAGATCTCACCCTTCTTGTTCTTTAGGCTCTTCACCTAGCCTGTTCAGGCGGCAGCACATTTGAGACTACTTGCCAATCCACAAATCATTCTATCCTATCGAAACCTGCATGGCATCTTTTGCCATGCTTTTTTTAATCAACGAAGACCAGTTTCTTATCAATCCATATAATTCTGGACAATTGCATATATAATGGACAGCGAACCTTAGCAACCTCTGAAAATCAAACTTAAATCTGTGCAATCCGAGGAGGCATTTTCCCCATGAACGAACCACGCGCAAAATCATTCAACTATGCAATTGGCATGTTTGGCACATCGATCCCCATTAACATGCTAAAGACTTACGCTGCCATTTACTATGTAGACAAACTGGGCGTAACCACCGCACAATTCGCCTTGATGTTGCTGATCTACACCTTCATCGATGCACTTGACAACCCGGTCTATGGTTTTCTCTCTGACCGGACACGCACCCGCTGGGGCAGACGCCGTCCCTGGCTGGTGATCGGCACCCCGCTATTGATCCTGACTTTCGTTGCTTTTTACAGTGTCCCCGATTTTCTGGCCGGTAACGCTTTATTCGCTTACTGTATGCTCTTCTATATCCTGGCA
>JBNKDB010000294.1:0-3743 GCA_050288045.1 Anaerolineales bacterium
TGCCTGGCTGCCTTATCTGGAGCCGGTGGATGATCCTTACATCGTTTATGTAATTCACCAATATGCGCCTGCGGAATACACGCAACAAGAACCTGGCGAAAATATCGCTTACCCAGATGAAATCTGGGGAGAGACTTTCGATTACACCTGGATGGGGGATTTGCTATCAACTGTGGATGATTTTGCGGCGGAAACAGGTGCGCCGGTAGCGGTGGATGAGTTCGGTGTTGTGCGCTATGCGCCCAATGCTGCCCAATTCATGGATGATAGTATGGGCTTATTCGAAGCGCGTGGTATGAACCATTCCTTGTGGGAGTGGAGCGCAACTTATCGACCGTTCGTTAGTGAAGTCAATGCCTTCACCTTCAGGTTCGGTCCCGAAGTGGGGAATGTGAGTGATATTCCAAATGATTTAATGGATGTGATTTTGGAGCATTGGGGCCAGAATGCGATTCGCCCTTCAGATGTGCCTTGGGGAAAGTGATGAGACCGCTTTATAGAATGGTTGAAAATAACAGACGGGCGCTCAAAATCAGCAATAGGATTTTTGACCACAATCTGGTAGCGTTCGCTGGGGATGCGATTGTGGATCAGGGTCCCTAGCCAAATTGAGAGCGCGACGACCGGTAGCGCCCATAAATAAGTTTTGGTGACTGCGGGGATGATATTTTTGGTTAGTAGATGCCCAATGATAGCGAGGATGTTAGTAAATAGAGCGTAGCTCTGGATGGTAGCACGGAAGTGATGTGAGTCCCAGTTTGCCAATGAGCCGTAGAGGACGACGGGCGGCCCACTGATGTTGTAAGCGCCACCGAAAACCCCAGAAATGAAACCAAAGATATAGGCCGCAAGTGGATTTTCCACGCGGACACCTTTTAAGTTTATCAAACTGAGAATCGTGAAAGTGATCACGGAGCACGATCTTCAAGATGCTGCCGTCTGTGTTCTTCAGAAAAAAGATACCAAAAGGAATCCCCACAAAGGCCGAAACGACCAACTTCCAGGCAGCCTGCACCTGCATTCCAGTTGCGGATCACGATCATGACTGCAATCGTGGCTGAAAGCATAGTCATCAGTACAGTGGCGAATTTGACTTCTACAAACAGCGCCAGCAGCGGCAGGGCAACCAGAGCACCACCAAAGCTAAAGGTGGCTTGCACCAGCATAGCAAGGAAGGTGATGCCAAGAATGATGGGGAGGTCGGGCACTTAGTTGGAGCGCGTTGCTTTTTTAGAGATGCTGCTCTAGCCAGTCGCCAAGATCCTGGGCTACCTGAGCCGCGTCTTTGTCATTGTGTGGTTCATGGTAGCTGCCAGGGTAAATCTTGATGGCTTTGTCCTCGTAAGTGACCTGTTCAAAATAAGCTTGTGTGCCCGTAGCTGTATTGAAGGGATCGGCGCTGCCGTGGATGAAGAGTACCGGCAGGTTGATCTCATCGGCGCGCGGCAAAATCCAGGCCAGTGTTTTCATCGATTCGGCACCCCAGCGGGCAGAAGAATCGCCGTGCACCAGTGGATCGGCCTGGTAGGCCTGGACGATTTCCGGCAATGTGGAAATGCCTTCTGGATCGAGACCAAGTTGTAGTTTGAAAGTGGGGGCCAGGGCTGAGAGCACGCGCGCAACGGCTTTTAGCAAGGGGCTGCCCACGCCCACCGGCTCGATGACGGTGCCGCTCAAGATCGTACCGGCCAGGCCGGCGGAATTATGCAGAATATAATCCAGGACGATCAGTGAACCCATGCTGTGACCGAAAATGAAGATGGGAGTATCCGGGTGGGCAGCCTGCACCATTTTGTAGAAAGCGCGTACGTCCCCGCGATATTCATCCCAACTATTGATGTGGCCACGTTGACCGGGTGATTTACCATGCCCGCGATGATCGAAGCCATAAATCGCGAAACCGTGCCCGGGGAGATGGTCGACGTAGGCAGGATAACGCCCGCTGTGTTCCCCAAAGCCATGCACGATCATGAAGATGCCTTTGGGCGTGCTTTCTGGCAGCCAGGCTTGATAATAAAGTTGGATATCCCCTGAGCCGGTGAATGTACCTTCGCGATTTTCCATGTCTTTTGCTCTTTTCTGGTGCTCTGCTATACGGTTACGTGGTACAGGTAGCGGCAGCCCTTGCGAGTGTGGTAGCGGTTGGTTTCGCGAGCATTGGCTTCGTAGAGTATTTGATTGTCTTCGGCGTCGAACTGTGCCTTTAATTCATCCAGGGTGGCAATGGCACGTTCCCAGAAGTGATAGTTCTCAGCGGTGAAGTCGTGGGCTTCATAATCCAGGTTTAGTTCGGCCAAGGCGACGCCCAGGCGCGTGTTTTCCGGCAAGAAGGTTTCCGCGGGTGAATCCTTGGGTAGCCAGGTTTCCCAAAAGATTGCCATCTGACCGCCGGGCTTAAGATAAAGTTTCATGCGTCGCAGAATTTCTTTGAGGTCGTAGCCAATATGGATGGAATCAATGGCGATAATGGCATCAAATGAGTCGGCTGGAAACTGGATTGTGTTCATGTTACCGACCAGGAAATCCAGATGATCACGCTGCTTGGCAGTGCGTGAGAGGGCGCGGGCAATTGCTTCGTAGGCGACATCGATGCCGGTCATGTGCGCGCCGGTTTTCCCGGCGATGTGCTCGGTGATATAGCCGGTGCCGCAGCCCAGTTCCAGAACGCGGCTGTTTTCATCTAGATCGAGGATGTCCAGTAAGGCATTCAGTTGGTTCATATCCATCTGGCCTTGTTGGCAAAGGTTTTCTCCATAGAGACGTGCGCAATAGGCGGCGTGAGTTGGGCTTTCCTCGGCGCGCAGGTACATTTCGTTATAGAAATACAACCAGAGCGGGTGTTCGCGCTGGATCAGGTTGGCGTACACAATTCCGGGTGTGGTCAGTGTGTATTGTCCGCCGTTTTCTACTAGCAATCCCTTGGTGATCAGAGCCTGATAAGCCTGTTCCCAATCAACCAAGTAACGGAAGAAATTCTTCTGGCCGAAGGCTGCCAATGCAGTTTTATCGGTAGGATCACAACCGCGCATTCCACTCAATACGGCAGTCAGCAACTGGCGTTCGCTTTCGGGGAAGGTTTGCATTGGTGCTGGATTGGCCTCAATTTCCGGGACCAGGGCGGCGATTTCTGCCACTACGTTGGCGACCGTGCTTTCGGCGGTCTGGATGTCTTCTGGAGAAGCCTCCGGTGCTTCTTTGGTCAATTCTTCCCAATAGTAGAGGCCCGATTTAGCCAGTCCACTATAGAAGGCTGCTTTAACTTCACTGGGAGCGTATTTAAGGGCAGTAACGAAATCAGGATAATAATCCCCGGACAGCAAGCGAATGGCATCGAAAAAGCTTTGGCGGGCCAGTCGGCTGAATTCTGCGAGCGTGTGGATGGGATGCGTCATTTGGGCTTTATGCTTTCAGGGCAGCCGCCACACGCTGCAACCGTTGCAGCGCCTCTTCAGCGACTTCTACCAGTGCCGGGTTAGTGGAGAGTGGCGGAATACCCATCATGGCCTTGGGGTTGACGATCTGTACGAGCGAACCTTCGTCTGTTGCCTCGACAGTCACATTGCAGGGCAGCAAGCCGCCAACAATTGGTTCATTGCTCAAGGCTTTATGGGCCAGTGGTGGGTTGCATGCCCCCAAGATAATATATGGGCGGAAGTCCTCGTCTAGTTTTGTTTTGAGGGTGGCTTTTACGTCGATCTGGGTGAGCACGCCAAAACCTTCTACTTTGAGCGCGGCAGTCACTT
>JBNKDB010000295.1:0-2763 GCA_050288045.1 Anaerolineales bacterium
ACCCTGCTCGCCGAGCTCGACATCCCCCAGCCCCAGAACGGCATCGCCCACTCGTACGAAGAAGTCCGCCAGGTTGCCGAAGAAATTGGCTTCCCGCTGCTGCTGCGTCCCTCCTTCGTTTTGGGCGGCCGGGCGATGGCGATTGTCGAAGGCCCCGAACAGCTCGAAGCCCTCACCCAGGCCGCCTTTGCAGCCGCCCCCGGTCAGGCTTTGCTGATCGACCGCTTCATCGAAGACGCTTATGAAGTCGACGTCGACGCGCTTGGCGATGGCGAGAATGTGGTGATTGGCGCGCTGATGCAGCACATCGAAGAGGCCGGGGTGCATTCCGGCGATTCGGCCTGTGTGCTGCCGCCCTATAAGATCAGCAGCTATCACCTCGGCATTATCGAAGAATATACCCAGCGCCTGGGTCAGGCGCTCAAGATTTGCGGTTTGATGAACGTCCAGTTTGCCATCAAGGAAGACATTGTTTATGTCCTGGAAGTCAACCCGCGCGCCTCCCGCACCATCCCCTTCGCCAGCAAGGCCACCGGCGTTTCGCTCGCCAGCCTAGCCACGCAGTTGCTCATGGGTCACAAGTTAGCCGATTTAGGGCTGCACGAATCACCGCAGGTTGATGGTTTCTTCGTCAAGGAAGCCGTGCTGCCCTTTGCCAAGCTGCCCGGTTCCGATCCGCGCCTGGGGCCGGAGATGCACTCCACCGGGGAAGTGATGGGGCACGCCGCCCATTTTGGGCACGCCTTCGCCAAAGCCCAGCAAGCCGCCGGGACAGGCCTACCTATCTGCGGCTCCGTCCTGATCAGCGTCAACGACTTCGACAAAGGTGCCGCTTTGAAAATCGCGCGTGACCTGCACCGCCTGGGCTTCACGATCTGGGCCACACCGGGTACCAGTGCCTTCTTCCAGAAAGCCAATATCCCCGCCCACACCGTCAACAAGATGGGGCAAGGCTCCCCCCATATCGTCGATATGATCCTCAATGGTGAATTGGATTTGATCATCAATACCCCGCTTGGCCCCCATTCGCACTCAGACGGCATGCAGATCCGGGCTGCGGCTATTTCCAGCGGCACACTTTTACTGACCACCCTCTCCGCCGCTGCGGCCGCCGTCACCGGCATCCGTGCCCTACGCGAAAAGGACTTCCGCTACACCAGCCTGCAAGACCACTACGCCCGCCAAAAAGTTCGGATGTAATTGAAACAGAAAGGAGAATCGCTTTAGATTTCTTTCCTCGACATCCTGAAATAATAAACTGACGAAGCAATCAAAAGCATTAGCGCACCAACCAATACTACGAACAAACCTCCCTTTATGATAGGTGCGCCAATCATTGTAGATATCACATATGCTACTATCCATTTTTGGATATGAAAGCATGCCGTCATTGCTATCCCCGCGCTACTTGCAAAAATCCAAATCGGGGGATATTTAAGAAAAGCAGGTGGTCGGAATACAAACCAGCTTATCAGCGCACATAAGAGAACAATAAATACGCCCCCATTATCCTCAAATGCCGGAAAAAATTGTATTCCATAAGTATTGTACGAAACCAAATCACCGTGTATTCCCCACGGCAAGAAACTACCCAATATCGTAAATCCTAATCCGGCTATAAATGATCTTTTTACTAGTGGAGACATTATCTTCCTCCTACTCTAACTTGAAAATAAACTCCTCAGTCTCTGCCCCACGCGCGTTGGCAAAGCCCTTATTCTCACCAACCACTACAAAGCCGCATTTCTCCAGCACGCGGATAGAAGCGGCGTTATCCTTGGCCGCCCGCGCCCCGATCGGGCGTTCTTCCACCTGCGCCAAAAATAGTTGCAGCGCTTCCGTGGCAATGCCCTGTCCCCAGAACGCTTTGCCAAACCAGTAACCGATTTCCGAGTTCCCATCATGCAGGTACTGCACGATATGTCCGGCGACCTGTCCATCGAACAAGACCGTCTTTACCGTAAGGTCTTCATCCTCCAACATCTTGCCCCATTGCTTATCGAAGGCCGCCCGGTCCGCCGGGTCTTTAGACGTGAAAGCCGCCATATGATTGGCAGTCGGGTTGAGCTGCTGCTCGAAGAAAATCGGCAGGTCACTCTCGATCGCGTCCCGCAATTTTACGCCGCGTTCTGCCTGTTCCTTCCGGCTGGCTTTGATCCTTTTCCATAAATCCATATCATGCTCCAAAATCATTATTAATTCCTAAAAAAATTATAGCGTTTCAAAACGCATCTATCGAGGTCTCCATAGCTTAGAACAGCTAGTCTTTCACGGTATCCACTTAAGGTTATCAATATCCGGCATGCATGAGCTATACTTAATCAACTCACCATCTGGAATCTCAAGGGAATATATTTCTTGATCATCCGCCACGAAAAGTCCCGAAGAATCAGGATACCACAATACCCCAGTCACTTCAATCTCTGGAAATGTGCGCACGAACTTCCCATCTAATGAATATAGTTTCAATGGATAAAAACCATAATACCCATTGTAAAAAGTAGTAAACCATTGCCCATCTGGCGAAACCAGCACCTGGAGATAAGGTTCTTTATCATCATTATCAATGACTTTTGTGAGTTTTCCATCTTTGGAAACAGCGACGATTTTTTCATCATCAACAGCTATAAACCGGATATTTTCTCCACCAATAAAGGCGAGCGTCCCGAACGCCGTATCAGAAATCTTTTTCCGCCGCCCATCAAATGAAACCAGGTACAAATTCAAGTCCCGGTATCCACTCTTCGGTTGGTTTTCGGGGAC
>JBNKDB010000296.1:0-3238 GCA_050288045.1 Anaerolineales bacterium
ACCGCACCCACCGCCCCGGCGAAGCCGGTTCGCCCCCACCGATCATTCCAACTTACAAGGTACCCGGCCCGGTTTTGCGCCGCATCTTGTTGGAACTCGACTCCCCGGCGCAAACAGATACCGCCGGTGCCCAGGCGCTGGCCGATGCGTTCTGGGAAAAGGGTGTACTTGAATTCCGATTGATGGCCGCCAACGTGCTCGGCATGATCGATCCCACAGACCCGCAGCCCATCCTGACCCGCGTAGAAAGCTGGAACGCGGCCAACCAGGAAGACACCCTGCTAATCGCCATCGCCGATAAAAGCCTGGCGCGCCTGCGCACCGAATCGCGCGAGCTGTTCATCGAACAGTTGGAAGACTGGCTCTCCAGCATCGAACTGGCAGTGCAGCGGTTGGGACTGCAAGCCCTGCTGGCCCTGGTCGACCAGCCCCGTTTCCAGAACCTACCGGTCGCATTCCGGCTCTTGGCTCCCCTCATCCAGGAAGCACCGCGCGAACTACGCCCCTACATGCTGGACATCCTGCGCCCGCTGGCGCAGCGTTCTCCCCAGGAAACCGCTTACTTCCTGCGCCAGGCCGTCACCCAGGGCCGCGCCCCCACCGCCCTGTGGCTTGCTCGTCACGCCCTCGATTTCTTCCCAGAGGAGAATCGCCAGAAACTGAGCGAAACGTTGCGGCGATAGGAGCTAGTTTTCGATTTATTTACACCACAGAGGCGCGGGAGAAAATCAAAGATTTTCTCTTAAGAAATCGCCAAGCGATTTCCAGAGGCACGGAGAATATCAAGGCTAAACTGTCGCAGGCAACTTTAGTTGCCGTCTCATAAAATAAAGGGCAGCGATTCTTGTATCAGAAGAAAGGTGGAAATCGAATGAAGCGATTGATAGTGATTGGCATCTTCATGCTTTCAGCCTGCTCAGTAAACTCCATAGCCGAAGTGGAGACCCCAAGCCCTAGCCACACAACTATCCCCACAACCACTGTGACGGAAACCATTCACCCTACTTCAACCTCCACGCTTCAACCGATTAAATTCAATAAGAGTTGGGCTTTGAAAGCCATGCAGGAAAACGGAGTCTGGGACATTTACTTGCAATCCCCCGATGGCGCTCAAACCCTAAAAGCTGGCCTATCGAAGTTCGATCCGGGAGATCCAGTTTGGTACGGGTTAAGCGATTATCAAATCTTTATATTCAAAAGCTATTCAGATGGCAACCAGTATAAGGTCGATGTGAGCTGCATTACCCTGCAAGAGGGGTGCTCGCCATACGTGGAAGTCTATCGAGAACTTGATCCTGCTCCACAGCCAGGCAGCACTTTCACACCAGAGCCTACACCGGCGCTGATCCCTGAAAATGAAAACATCGGCTGGATTGCTTTCAGCACCTGGGCGAATGAGGCGCATGAAACCACTGATTTATTCCTATTATCGCCGGACGGAAATCATCTAAAGCCATTTGGCTTATCAGATTATAGTCCCCAACAACCTGCCTGGTCGTACGATGGGCAAAAGATCGCCTTTGAGGGTGATGGGAATATCTATCAAGTCTATGTTGGTTGTGTCGATTTGCCCGAAGGTTGCCTGCCATACGTCAGCAGGCTTACCACTGCTGCCAATGATGAAGGCTTCCATTGGCCCGCCTGGTCGTCGGATGGAACGAAGCTGGCCTATATCTATGAAGAGCCAAATCGCGATGCCGATCTCCACGCCAAAGTAGGCATTTTTGATTTACAAACAGACTCAATGGAAATCATCAGTGAACTCGGGTGGAAGCCGTTGTGGTCTTTGGGTCAAGACGCAATTGCCGTAATGGATCACGGTTCCAAAGCAAATTTAGAATTGATCTCACTACAAGATCTGGAAACGCAAACCATGATTTCCGGGAACATCATAAACCTGGATTGGGCCTGGTCACCAGACCAGTCAAAGGTATTGTATCTTTCGGGTGCTCAAACCGATCCAGAGATTTACCTGCATGACCTGGATACAAATGAATCCGAGTTTGTTATCAATGGAAGCAACCCGGTGTGGAGTCCCACTGGAACTCTGATCGCCTATTATGATTTTAGGCTCAAGGAAATTCATGTATACGATTTGGAAAGTGGCATAGATCGTCTTCTCCATAAAGCCCCTGTTTTTGAACTAGCCTGGAGTCCATAGAGGGAGTAAATCGTAATAAAAAGACAAACAACTACGGAAGCGTAGAGATAGAGATAAGCTGTTCCCTCCGCGTCGCTGCGCCTCTGTGGTGAATCATATTGAACAACAAACCACTATTCGCTGCAAGCTGACAGCTAATCGCTGACCGCTCACCAAAACAAACGTTCCAATTCCCCGCTATTTTGTCCATTTTCAATCCTTGTCGCTTAATCTTCCATCTGGTATAATCACCACCCGAATGACTCGACCAGTCGGCGGCCGGTTGGTTGCTGCTGGCTAGGAGACAACTGCGAAAGCAAACAATAAAAAAGGAGTATGCAGACGTCATGTCCCTGACAAAAGAAAATAAAGACGAACTGATCCAGGAATACCATCGCCACGAGAGCGATACCGGATCACCCGAGGTGCAGATCGCCATTCTGACCAAACGCATCAACCAGTTGACCGATCACCTGCGCACCCACAAGCACGATGAATCTTCCCGCCGTGGGCTGCTGAAAATGGTCGGCCAACGCCGCCGTTTGCTGGCTTACCTGCGTAAGAAAGACTACCAGAGCTATACCGAGATTACGGATAAGCTCAAGATTCGGCGGAGAAAATAAGCTTAAGCTGTTGAATGGGAGTAGATGGTGTACATTGCCATCTACTCTTTTTTGAGAGAGGTGTACGGAGAAATTGGGGCATCCTGACAAATTACCGGCTACAACAACCAACGTTGTTCGTGAAGGGGGGATGCAACCGAAAGCTCACACACCAGAATACATCTTGGAACAATAAATATTATCAACCCGCTGGTTGGGGCATTGGATGTTGGTGACAACTCAAAATGGTTTGACGTTGTCGGCAGCCTCCAGTTCCTAAACCGGTGGGAAATAACAATAGGAGTTAATATGAAACCCGAAGTAAAACAATTTACCGCCATGGTTGGCGGTAAACCACTGACCTTTGAAACCGGCAAATTGGCCGGGCAGGCCGGTGGCGCAGTGACCTTGCAGTTAGGCGAAATGGTGCTTTTCTGCGCGGCCACGATGAGCGACGAACCGCGTGAAGGCATCGATTTCTTCCCGCTGAGCGTGG
>JBNKDB010000297.1:0-5634 GCA_050288045.1 Anaerolineales bacterium
TCAGCGGTGGCGGCGATATTGAAACCGAGCGTTTCAACGGCCTGCCCCATGAGAATATCTACGATGTCAACCCCGAACGCGACCAGATGGAAGTCGACCTGGCAGCAATGGTGCTGCGCCGCAAAATGCCCTTCCTGGGAATTTGTCGCGGCATCCAGTTGCTCAACGTCGCCCAGGGCGGCACGCTCTACACCCACATCCTCGACCAGCTCCCCGACGCATTGGATCATTCTTTCATAGCCGAGCGCTCCCCGGACGATCTCATCCACAGCATCCGTCTGGAACCCGGCAGTTGCCTGGCGCAGATCGTTGGCGAAACAGAGATCGAGGTCAACAGCCTGCACCACCAGGGTGTGTGGGAAGTGGGTGAAGGATTGGCCGTGACCGGCTATGCCCCAGACGGTTTGGTGGAAGCCGTAGAAGTGCCCGACTATCCCTTCGGCATCGCCGTGCAGTGGCACCCAGAATGGCTGCCGGAGCAGGCCCATGCCACCCGCCTATTCGAGGCCTTTATCGCCACCGCTCTGGAGAACAGGACGCACTGATGGTCCACCGGGAAGCACCGCTCGGGGTGTTCGACTCCGGCGTGGGGGGATTATCGGTATTACGCGAAATCCGCAAACAACTCCCCCACGAACACCTGATCTTCGTCGCCGACCAGGCGCATGTGCCCTACGGGCCGCGCAGCCTGGCCGAGGTGCGCTCGTTTTCGGAAGCGATCACGCGCTATCTCCTTGACCAGGGCGCTAAGCTGATCGTGGTGGCCTGCAATGCCGCTTCAGCCGCCGCCCTACAAAGTCTGCGCAAGACCTTCCCAAACGTACCTTTCGTGGGCATGGAACCGGCCGTGAAACCCGCCGCCGAAACGACCGATTCCGGCGTGGTCGGCGTGCTGGCCACCCCAGCCACTTTCCAGGGCAAATTGTATGCCTCTGTGGTGGAGCGTTTCGCCAACGGCGTGCGCCTGTTGACCAATCCCTGCATTGGGTTGGTCGAGCAGATCGAGGCCGGGAAACTCAATGGGGGCCAAACCCGCACCATCCTGGAAAACGCCCTCTCCCCCATGCTAACCGAAGGTATCGATACGGTCGTATTGGGCTGCACACACTATCCCTTCGTCATCCCCCAGATCGAAGAGATCGTCGGCCCGCAGGTGCGCGTGATCGATCCTGCCCCGGCCATTGCCCGCCAGGTGGGGCGTTTGCTCGAAGAACACGACCTGGTAAATACCACCGATTCCCCCGGCACAATCCAGTTCAAGACCAGCGGGGACGCGGCCGCCCTATCACGCCAGATTGCCCAATTGTTGGAAGCAGACCACCCGGCCGAAAAGCTCACCTGGCAGGGGAACACGCTGGGGTAAAGGGCGAATTTGGCAAACAGAACTTGCCAAATTCGCTTAAGGCAGACTACGTCCGCCCCTAATCCAAAAACTTCAACTTGACAAGCGCAAAGAAAACCATATAATTAGTTAGCTATTACTAACTATACTGAGTGAAATCATGTCCGAACACGATTCCCTGGCCGACATCATCGCTACCATCTCGCGCACGCTGGCGCAGATGGAAGCCCATGTCATCGAGGAAAGCGATTTCGCCGACCTCTCTATGAAGCAGATCTTTTACCTGGAGACGATTGCCCAATTGGACGCCCCCACCTTCACCGATCTGGCCGAAACGCTGGATGTCACCAAACCCTCCGTCACTGCCATCGTCAACCTGCTCCAGCGCAAGGGCTATGTCAAACGCCAGCAATCCCAAACCGACCGGCGCGCCTACCATATCGTGCTGACCGAGGAAGGCAAACACATCGGCCACCTGCACCAGGATATGCACGCCAAAATGGCTGCGGTTTTCACCAGCCACCTGGATCACAACGAACTACAAACTCTAAACGCCATCTTGCATAAGGTTTTTGGAGAAGATCAGGTCTAATGGAATTTTTTTCCGAAATTTCATTAGTTTAATCGAACTAATTATATTTGGAGGAACACATGACTGACAAACAACTCGTCGAAAATAATCACATTTGCCCCTGGTGGCTGACCTTTATGTTCGACAATCCAGCGCGCAAACTGATCCAATCCCCGGAGAAGCTCATGGGCGACTTGCTCCACACCGGCGACACGGCGCTGGATATCGGCTGCGGGATGGGTTATTTCACCATCGGGATGGCAAAACTGGTTGGAGAAAACGGCCGGGTGACCGCCGTTGATCTACAGAAAGAGATGCTGGCCGGAGTGGAAAAGCGCGCTCAACGGCATGGTCTGGCAGACCGCGTCACACTGCAGCGTGCCACCCCCACCAGCCTGGGTTTATCCGAGCCGGTCGATTTCGTGCTGACTTTCTGGATGGTACACGAAGTACCCAATAAGGAAAATTTCTTACACGAGATTAAAGCTTTGCTCAAACCCGGCGGGCACTACCTATTCGTCGAACCCAAAGTGCACGTCGGTGCAAAAGCGTTCCAGGCCACCGTCGATCTGGCCGAGCAAATTGGCTTCGTGCCGGTAGAAACCAGAAAAGTCGCCATCAGCCGGGCAATGCTGTTCACAATTTAAGTCCCCACCCAGTAATCCCCTCTGCGCCTCCGCGGCTCCGTGGTAAAAAAAATTCACCACAGAGTCACAGAGACACAGCGTTTTGGATAAACGCAAAGCTTTACATCACTCGTTCAGCACGGCCATCATCTGGGCATGTACGTCGGCGTTGGCCGCCAGGATCGGCTGCGGGTTACCGAAGGTAAGCCTCCCGCCCTGCGGGTCGGTGACCTTTCCGCCCGCCTCCGCCACGATCAACGCCCCGGCGGCGACATCGTAGCTGTTGGTGCCAAACTCCCAATAGCCACCAAAACGCCCGGCCGCCACATAGCACAGGTCGAGAGCCGCCGAACCCAACCGGCGCACGCCCAGACTGCACAGCGCAAATTTGGCGTAATGATCCAGGTTGTTGTTGGGATTGGTGCGAATGTCATACGGAAAGCCGGTCACCAGCAGGCTCTGGTCGAGTTCCTTTTCGGTTGAGACCTGCAAACGGTTCCCATTCAGGAACGCGCCCCGGCCGCGCTCCGCTGAAAAACATTCATCGCGCATCGGGTCATAGACCACCCCCAGGGCCAACTCGCCCGCTTCCAGATAGGCAATCGAAACGCTAAAGATCGGGATGTGGTGGGCGAAGTTCACCGTGCCATCCAGCGGGTCGACGTACCACACCTGTCCATTCGAGCCTTGCAGCCCGTCGGTCTCTTCAGTGATCACACGCTGGTTCGGGAACTGCGCCTTGATCTTTCCCAGAATGTACTGCTCGGACTGTACGTCCACTTCGGTCACCAGGTCGATCTCGCCCTTGTGGTTCACCTGATGTTCATTGCCATATGCGGCCCGCAGGATTTCTCCGGCCCCGCGGGCGATCTTTTCTACGTCGTTCAATGTGGGGTTCACTGACATTTTAATCCTATCGATTTGTATTTAACACAAAAGCACAAGCCCAAATTGTACCGGCTTGTGCCTGGTTGGTAAATGGCCGGGGTAAGCGGAGGAGCCTATACGCTCCCGTTGCCTTCCTTTTCCTTGATCGCCCGGATGATCTCGTCCAGTTCCTGGTTGATGTCATCGCGGTAGACCTTCGATTCGCGCAGCAGGGCCTCGAAGGCCGGGCGCTGTTCTTCGGGCAAGGTTTTCAGCAAACGCTCGGTGCGTGCGATTTGCTGGTTCTTCTGGCGCAGCTTGTGCTCCAGGCGCTCGCGGTAACCGGTGTAGAATTTGAGTTCGCTGATCGGTTCATTGCTCACGCTGGGGCCTTCGGCCAGGATCTCACCAATCGTGATCAGGAATTCGGGCGTGTCGACCGGCTTTTCCATGAAACGCACCGCCCCCAGGCTGAGGGCGAATTCCTTATCCTCGCGCGTCACATAGGTAGCCGAAAGGAACACGATCGGAATATTGCGCGTTTCGGGGTTGCTGCGCAGCCGGTAGACCATCGAAAAGCCGTCCATCTTGGGCATCAAGATGTCGGTGATCACCAGGGTTGGCTTTTCCTCGGCAACCATGTCCAGCGCCTCTTTACCGTTCTTGGCAGTCACCACCGGGTACCCCTCGAAGCGCAGCGTGACTTCCAGCAGTTCCCGGATTTGGGGAACGTCTTCAACGATCAGAATGGGACCTTGGGGTATGTTCATACCAATATCCTTAGTAGGGCAGAATGGGTCTATTTTACTGTATATCGTCAAAATTGACTTTGCAATCTGGTCATTTATGTAATAAGCGTGATTTTCCCTCCAAAAACACAAACTTAATTAAAGCCACTAATTCACTATCTTTTTGCCCATCCACCGGATAGTATAAATAGAGAATTCTCTTGAAGGATCCATATATGGAAGAGCAAACAGCAATATCTCGCTTAAAACAAGGTGACCTGATCGGTCTTGAATTTCTTGTCAATCATTATCAGGCCAAAGCTGTCCATGCCGCCTACCTGATCGTGTCCGAGCAATCGTTGGCAGAGGATATCGTGCAAACAGCCTTTGTAAAAGTTGCCGAACGCATCCATCAATTTGAAGACAGTCGCCCTTTTGCCCCCTGGTTCTTCCGGATCGTTGTGAACGACGCACTCAAACTTGTCAAAAAGCAAAAACGCAGCGTTTCATTGGAAGAACAACTGGACGCCCCCACCGCGCAGCTTGCAAAAATGCTCGCCGATCCAAATCCGCGCCCGGATAAGTTCGTGGAGCAAAAGGAAATGCGCCACAACATTTTGAAAGCAATCCAAAGCCTGCCGCCCGATCAACGCGCCGCCATCGTGATGTTTTATTTTCTCGAAATGAGCATGGCGGATATGTCCACAAAAACAGGACGCCCGCTCAGCACCGTCAAATGGTGGTTGCGGGACGCACGCAAACGACTCCGCGGCCTGATAAGCCCAAGGTAAACGGGAGTAAATCATGACAAATAAAAGCATTAAATCTGCTTTGCAGGATGCGTTGGAAGAAAAAATTCCTTCTTCCAAGGTCGAACTCTGGCCGGCCGTGAAAGCCAGCCTTGTTGCGAGAGACCATCACTTACTGCAAAAAGGAGAACCTATGACTAATACAAAAAGATCACTCCAATTAAAACGGCTCGCAATCCCAGTCCTGGTAATCGTCGCTTTCCTAGTCGCCGCCCTGCTTACCCCGCAGGGACGCTCTTTCGCACAAAGTTTGCTGCAATTCTTCGTACGTGCAGAGGAGACAACCTTCGAATTAGAGCCTTCCCAGATCGTTCCTGTTGAGGACGAACTCGCCCCGACTGCACAAGCCCCGGCTCCATTGATCAGTGTGGCTGAAGCGGAAGCGCAAGTCGGCTTCGAACTCGCCGAACTCCCCACTGTACCAGATGGTTTCGAGTACCTCGGTGCAAGACTTTACGGCAACACTGCCACCATCGAGTACCAGGCTCAAGGCTATGGCGGCAACCTGCTCATTGTGCAATCTCAGGAAGGTTACCTGCAATCAGATTTGGGTTGGGACAAAGTCCCTGCCGAGGCCATCGTCCCAGTAAAGATCGGTGAATTGGATGGGGAGTTTGCCCAAGGTACATTTGTGGTGTACGCGGGAGAATCCTCTGCGGTCTGGGAACCCAACGCCGCCATGCTACGCCTG
>JBNKDB010000298.1:0-4058 GCA_050288045.1 Anaerolineales bacterium
GATCAAGATCGAGAATACTGGTTTCCTGATCGCACCCGAACTGGTACTGGAAGCCATGTTACTGAACAACACCGAATTTGCGGCCGCGATTGGCTTTCCGGTGACAGCCTTGTTCCTGGTTTCGGCTGGGCGCACGCTGAGCCGCTTTGGGCGCGGCAAGGCCACTCGGACGGATGCCATCCTGATCGCTTTCTTGCTGACCTTCGTGGCGCTCAACTTGTTCGCGCCTATCCGTGGGGAAGCGGCGCGCCTGTGGCTGTTCTTTGCACCCATGTTCGTGCTCTTCGCTGGGTTGGAAATCCCGCGCTTGTTCGACCGCGATAAGCGGGTGGTGTACGGGCTGATAGCGCTGCAATTGATCACCATATTCCTGACCTACAAATTCCAGGATTTAGCGCCATGAGTTGAGGTGGGTAGCTTTTACCGCAGAGGTGTGTTGAGATTAATTGGTTTGGGATAAGGGGGCGTCTTATGCCCGCCCATTTTAATTGATGCCTTTGAGCGCCCTAAGGCTTATACAGATACACCGCCGCGATCGGGTCGTCGACCAGCAGCTCGATGTGTTCTTCATATTCCTTTACCAGCGGGTGTTCCTTGGACGTCCATTGCCGGAACACCGCTAATAGTGCGCCTTCGGGAGGTACATCATCCGGGTCGAAACTCCCCAGTTTGTATCCGGCCTGACCGGTGCGCAGGTACACGGCATAGGTGTAGTTGCTGTAAATCGGTTTGTCGCCCGCCTCATTCTCCAAGATCTGGATGGCTTCGGAATTGTTCACCCCTCGGCGTGCCAAGCCCAGGCCGCGTTCGTGTAGTTCAGGCAAACGCACGCGGGTATAAGCAATCGCCAGCACAATCAGGTAAACGCCGAGTACCACGATCAAAATATGCAGCCAACGTTTATCCAGTTGCCAAAGGGCGTGCATGCTGCCCAGTACCATCAGCATCAAGGCTGGCAAGACCGGTACGAACATGCGGTCACTCATGCCAATATTGGGGTCGATGAAAGTCTTGGAAAAGAAGACCACCACGATATAGAAAAACATAAAGGCCAAACTCAGCCAGGCCAGCGTGGGCGTCGCAGAAATCAGGTTCTGCAAGCGGCGGCGGTAAATCAGCGACCCGATCACAGCTAGAAATGCCCCAACTGTTGCCAGCACGAACCATTTTTCATAGCCGACCAGGAACGGTTTGGGGATGTACCAGCCGTAGAACGTGTAGAAAGCCTCTACCAGGTTACCCATCACCGGTGGGTGAAATCCCAACGAACGGTTGTTGAGCGTGTCGGTCAGCAGGTAGCTGCGCCCGGCCCATAGTAATCCCGGCAGGAAACCAAGCAATCCAACGATCAATACGTCCCGCAGTTTCTTGCGCCAGGTGAACTTCTTGGAAACCAACAACCCGGCGATGATTGTCGCACCGATTGCTGCCCCGGCGTACTTGGTCAGGAAGGCCAGCGCCGAAAACAGGGCGGCGAGCCATAGATCACGGTTCCGGGAAGCATCCAGATATTCCCCGGCGAACCATAAGGCCAGCAGGGTGAAAAAAATCAATAACGGCTCACTCAAGGCCCAGGCGTGCTGCTGGATGAATATGCTGGAAAGCAAGAAAAGCAACCCGCCGAACAGCCCAAAATAGGCTGAGTCGGTCAACTTGCGCAGTGCCAACCCAAACAGCAGCAGGTTAGCGCCAAACAGGAAGACATTCAGATAGCGAATTGCGACCAGTGCATCCACGCCAAGCAATTGAAACAGCGCCAGCACGGTGGGCAAGGCCGGGGGATAATGGGTCATCGGCAGGTCGGAAGCGTTATCAATCGGAATGGTGTAGCCGTTCCCGGCTGCCAGGTTGCGGGCAGAGGCGATATAGTTGAACGAATCCCAGTCCAGTAGCCCGGCGCCCCACTGGGTAGCGTAATACATTTCCCCAATGCCCAGGAATGCAATTAGAACGAGTAGGAGCAGGAAGGTATGGTTGCCCAGCGGACGTCTTGAACTTTTGACCATTACTGATCAATTGTAACAATGATTTATAAAAGATTGTTGAGAAAATGAGGCAAAGTACCTTTGGGGGGATAGGCTGACTTTACGATTGAAAGTAGTCTCCACCTTTGGGATAGGGCCTTTGTGAATAACTGGACAAATGCTAGCTGTTCAGGTACAATTTTATTACCACTTTAGTCCAAATATTTTAAATTGCAGTGAAGCATTCCTTAGAATGAGTATAATACAGTAAAATTGACCCTGACATGGCTCAAGCGCAAAGTAGCAGCCGTGACATATTTATGTCCGTTTGAGCTACCTACCCCTATTTGAATGGAGAGGCCTGATGTCCGATTTGATAAAAGATATTTCCTCAGACCTACAGAAACAGATTGAAGCGTTTGAACCCGAACTGAAACTGCGGGATATTGGTACCGTACTGGATGCGGGCGACGGGATCGCGCGTGCCAGCGGCCTGGACGATGTCCGTGCCCAGGAATTGGTGCAGTTCGAGAACGGTGTAATGGGAATCGCCTTCAACCTGGAACGCGATAATGTCGGTATCATCATCCTGGGTGATTTCTCTGGAATTGAAGAAGGCACTACCGTGCGCTCTACCGGGCGCATCGCCTCCGTTCCGGTTGGTAACGGTATGGTCGGCCGTGTGGTGAATGCACTTGGGCAGCCGATTGATGGCAAAGGCCCGATTGAATCCACCGGTTACCGCCCGCTTGAACGCATTGCCCCCGGCGTGGTCGAGCGCAAGGACGTCGACTCCCCGGTACAGACCGGCCTCAAGGCAGTCGACTCGTTGACCCCGATTGGCCGCGGCCAGCGCCAGCTCATCATCGGCGACCGCCAGACCGGCAAAACCGCCCTGGCAATCGACACGATCATCAACCAGACCGGCAAAGACCTGATCTGCATTTACGTGGCCATCGGCCAGAAGAAAGCCGGGATTGCCCGCACGGTAGCCACGCTGGAACAGTTCGGCGCCATGGATCACACCGTGGTCGTGGTGGCTTCGGCCGACGATCCGGCTGCCTTGCAGTACATTGCCCCGTATTCCGGCTGCGCCATCGGCGAAGAGTTCATGGAAACCGGCCGCGATGCATTGATCGTTTACGATGACCTCTCCAAGCATGCCTGGGCTTACCGCCAGGTTTCGCTGCTGCTGCGCCGCCCGCCCGGCCGTGAGGCTTACCCCGGCGACCTGTTCTATCTGCACTCCCGCTTGCTGGAACGCGCCGCTCGTCTGGCCGATCATTACGTGATCGTCTCCAAGGATTTCGCCGGTGACGAGGCGACCATGGAAGCCTCTGCTGATGGCGTCGATTATGGCGGCCCGCTGGCGCTGCATAATGCCAAAGAAGCCCTGGATGCAATGGATAATAAAGCCGAGCTTAAGATCGTTGCTCTGGCCGAAACCGGTGGCTCGTTGACCGCGCTGCCGATCATCGAAACCCTGCTGGGTGACGTATCGGCTTATGTGCCCACCAACGTGATCTCGATCACTGATGGGCAGATCTTCCTGGAAGGCAACCTGTTCTACGCCGGTATCCGCCCGGCCATCAACGCCGGTATTTCTGTCTCGCGTGTCGGTGGTGACGCCCAAACCAAGGCCATGCGGCAGGTGGCCGGTGGTCTGCGCCTTTCGATGGCCTCCTTCCGTGAGCTGGCTGCTTTTGCGCAGTTCGGCTCCAGCCTGGACAAAGCCACCCAGGATCAACTCAACCGCGGCCAGCGCTTGCAGGAAATCCTCAAGCAGCCGCAGTACCAGCCCTATGACCTGGATAGGGAAGTCGTGGCAATTTACGCCGGTACTAAAGGCTTGGCCGACTCGATCCCCATCGAGCGCATGAATGAATGGGAAGCCGGGTTGCTGCGTTTTATGGAAGCCTCATATGCTGACGTGATGGATAGCATTAGTAAAGACAAAGCGCTTTCTGAGGAGTCCGAGGCCAAACTGCGGCAGGCAATCCAGGACTACAATTCCACCTGGAATTAATCAATTATCAAGTGGCGAGGGGTGCCTCGCCACTTGTCATGGATGAAGAAAGTCGATTATGGCATCTG
>JBNKDB010000299.1:0-6849 GCA_050288045.1 Anaerolineales bacterium
TCTCAGAAGTGGCGTATTTGTTGATTTTGGCTACGCCGATTTGCACTTCCATAGTTCGAATTGTACAACAAAATATGCATGTTGGGGAAGGTGAGATATGGGGAGCGTGAGAGCAAGGGAGATTGCAATTCGCGTTCTATGAAAGTCGATTTACAATTCTCCGATCATGATTCACGGATACCGCGCGGGCATCATAATCCCCGCGATTTTCTGTAAACTGCATACTATATGCTGCTTACTTTTTTGTTGCTAACACTACCAACACCGTGCTCTTGCGCACCTTCCGGGATTCGGTCTGGGTGGTAAAGCCGGTTTTGTGGAGCGGTTCCAGGTAGGCTTCGTCCCAGGTCCCGGCCTGCCCGGTGACGCGGAAAAGCCAGGCCGCAGCTTTCTCGGGCAAACTTTCCCCGTTGATCCAGGCGACCGGAATAGTGACAAAGACCCCGCCGGGAGCAAGGATGCGATAGATCTCAGCCAGGGTGAGGGGATCGACGATGTATTCGGAGGGGAAAGTTGCCACCACTTGCTGGAAGGTCTGGGTGGGGAAGGGCTGCATCTGGGCCATACCGTTGACCAGCGATACGGGTAACCCGGCGCGGCGCAAGCGGCGAGCGGCAATACGGCCCATCTGGCGACTTTGATCCAGGCCAAAAACGTGAACCCCCGCATGCTTCATGCTCTTTTGTAAATGTCCCGGCCCGTGGCCCAATTCCAGGACGTTTGGCCCGGTCAGGTCGGGGAGTACACAGCGCACCCAATCGTTCCAACGTCCCAGTGAGACTGTGGCAGCAACGAGATCGTACGTCCAGGCCATCTGGTGGTAGAGCAGATCAAAGAAGACCTGCATGAAAAAGGACAGGAAACGAATGAATGGTCTGGGCTTATCCATGGATTGTCCCGATAGCAGCTTTATTTGAGCTTGGATAGGAAATAGGTCGCCAGGCTCAAGAAGATCAGGAAGCCCAGGCTATCGGTGGCGGCGGTGACCAATACCGGGGAGGCTAATGCCGGGTCTTGTTTCAAGCTTCTCAAGACTAATGGAACCAGTGTGCCCACCAGGCTGGCGATGGTCAAGTTGCCGAGAATGGCGGCGCCCAACACCAGTGCCAGATAGATGTTGCCACGCCACAGATACACACCCAGGCCAACGATGACGCCCACAGCTGCGCCCTGGATGAAGCCCACCAGGATTTCGCGCCCTAGGATACTGAACAGACCTTTGGGTGGCAATTTTCCCAATGCAATCGAGCGGATGAAGAGCGCAATCGTCTGGCTGGAAGCGTTGCCGCCCAGCCCGGCGACCACAGACTGGAATACGGCCAGCACAGCGACCTGGGCAATAACATCTTCGAAATTACTGATCACCCAGGCAGCCATCAGCGCCGTCAAGGTATTGAGGTATAACCAGGGCAGGCGCGCTTTGAGGTGTTCCTTGACTGGGCTTTCGGGTTCCAGTTCGACGTCGCCAACGCTGGCCAGGCGATAGACGTCCTCGGTAGCCTCTTCGGCCAGTACATCGAGGATGTCGTCATGGGTAATCACACCGACCAGGCGGTTATCGTCATCGACAACGGGAAGCGCGGAAAGGTCGTGGCGGGCCATCACCTGGGCAACGATCTCCTGGTCTTCGTTGACGTTGACGTGGATCACGTCGATATCCATGATCTGCTCGATCAGCGCTTCTGGCCTGGCAACGACCAGTTCGCGCAGTCCCACCACACCAACCAGGCGGCCAATGGCATCAATCACGAAGATATAGTAAGGTACCTCGTCATCCGGCTGTACGTGCCGTAAGAACTCGATGGTCATCTCGGCGGTGGTGTGGCGGCGCACGGCGATGTAAGCCGTGGTCATACGCCCACCGGCGGTCTCGTCTGGGAATTTCAGCAGTGGGAGGACGTCTTCGATGTCCTCCATTTCTTCGAGGGCCTGGCTGGCTTGTTCGGGCGGCAAGTCGCCCAACAAGTCTGCCGCCTCA
Source organism: Anaerolineales bacterium (assembly GCA_050288045.1). Taxonomy (GTDB): domain Bacteria; phylum Chloroflexota; class Anaerolineae; order Anaerolineales; family UBA11579; genus JAFGRA01. Next base: position 1,979 of record JBNKDB010000299.1, read on the forward strand.
TCGGGCTGCATTTCTTCCAATACATCGGCGAGACGTTCAATGGACAGGCTCTCGGCCGCTTCCAGCGTCTCGCTGTCTTCCAGGCGGTCGAATAGGTCGGCGGTAGCCTCGATGTTAAGATGTTCCAGTAGTAGGGCCTGTTCCTCGTCCTCCAATAAGTTGAAGACTTCGACCTGGTCTCCAACCAGTGGTTCAAGGAAGGTGTTTACTGCTTCTTTGTATTTTTGCCGCTCAAGCGCAGCGCGGATTTGATTGACGATCCGATCCCATGCGTTTTGTTTTACAGCCATGGCGCGCCTCGATTCTGTGTTTGTAAGCGATAGCTATGTTTTGTTTTTATGGAAGCTGCCCGGAAACTGATCTTTGGCGAGACTTCCTTTACCCAGCAAAAGCTGTGTTGGTATTGGCCCCGGCTTACGAAACTACCGTATGCCTCCCCCCTAAAGCCAAGAGAAAATGGTTTTGAGATTGATTCCTGCCAGAGGGAAATTCGCCCCTATGCCAGATCATACACAAAATATTTTAGCACGAAATGCCAGCGAAAAGGGGGTATTTTCGGGAACGGAAGATGCAAGATGTAGGATAGAAGTTAGGGCAATTCCGTAAGTTGCGGATTACAAATTAGAGAGAGAATTGTTTGTGGGAATTTTGGATTGGATCGAGGATTGCGTTTTACGGCTCACAATTCTCGACCCACGTATTTCAGGCGTCTATAGCTTGTAGTTGAGAGCTCTCTTACGCTTTGCTTGCCAATTGTCCACAACCGGCCTGGATTTCGATCCCGCGGCGGACGCGCACGGTGCAGGGAATACCGCGCTTTTCCAATGTTTCCTGGAAAAGCTGCACACGTTCGCGCGTCGATTTCTCCCCACCGTAGCCCTCGGTTGGGTTTAGGGGGATCACGTTCACGTGACAGAGCATGCCTGATAACAGGTCGGCCAACTTCTCGGCTTGTTCCGGGGTGTCGTTGACGCCCTGGATGAGCGCCCACTCGAAGGTGATGCGGCGGCCGGTATAAGCAACGTAGTCCCGACAGGCGGCGATCAGGTCGGCGATGGGGTAACGGTTGTTGACCGGCAGCATCGAGGCGCGTAGCTCGTCATCGGCGGCGTGCAGCGAGATCGCCAGATTGACCTGGCTGTTTTCTTCCGTAAAGCGGCGGATGGCGGGAATCAGACCAACGGTGGAGATCGTGAAACGGCGTGCCCCTAGGTCGAAACCTTCGTGGTCATGGAGCCGGGCAATGGCTTGCAATGTGGCATCATAGTTGTGGAACGGTTCGCCCATGCCCATCAAGACCACATTGGTGACGTGTTCGCCCTCGGCTTGCAAGATGCGGGCATAGTACAACACCTGTTCAATGATCTCGCCGCTGGACAGATTGCGCCGGAAGCCCATCTGCCCGGTGGCGCAGAACACGCAACCCATCGCGCAGCCTGCCTGGGAAGAAATACATAGTGTACGGCGCTTCTTGTACATCATCAAAACGGCTTCAATTGCCTGTCCATCGGGTAGGCGGAAGAGCGTTTTACGGGTCTGCTTGTCGACTGAATCGAGTACGATTTCGGGAGCAAGATGGGTAAAAGTGAAATGCTCCTCCAGCTTCTGGCGCAAATCTAAGGGCAGGGTCGAGAATTCATCCGGTGTGGCCCACAGGTGTTTGTACAGACCATTCCAGACCTGGCGAGCGCGATAACCCGGCTCGCCCCAGTCCTTGAGGGTTTGGGTGAGTGTTTCGAAGTCCAGGTCGTAGATCAGTGTTTTTTCCATCTAGAGCTTTTCCACCAAATTGGCGAGGTCGGCGGTGATGTAATCGGGTTGGGGTTGCCAGGCTTGAACTTCTTCGGGGGTGGATACGCCACTCAAGACTACCGCAACAGGGCAGCCAGCGGCCTGGCCCCCGGCGATGTCGGTTTCCAGGCGATCACCGACCACCAATGTTTCGGCGGGTTTGGTGCCCAAGGCTTGCATAGCCTGCTCGAACATGGTGGGTTTGGGTTTGCCGATCACAGTTGGCTTTACGTCGCTGGCGGTTTCCAGAGCCGCCAGGATCGTGCCGGTGCCGGGTGTCAGTCCTTCCGGGGTGGGGAAAGTGCGGTCGGGGTTGGTGCCTATGAAAGGTGCACCGGCGCGTAACAGCAAGGTTGCGGTGCGCAGCTTTTGATAGGTAAGATGGTTGTCCATACCCGCTACTACGGCGATCACGTCTTTGTCTTGGATGGTGAACCCGTTTTCCAGGAGCGCCTTTTCGATGCCATCCTGGCCGACCAGATAAACCGGGCCGCCTGCAGGGAAACGCGTCTTCAGGTAGCGGGCGGTTGCAATTGCCGAGGTGGTCACCTGCCAGGGTTCGGCGGAAATGCCGAACTTGGCCAGACGCTCGATGTATTGGTCGACTGTGCGGGTGGAGTTGTTGGTGGCGTAGGCGACCTGGATGCCTTTGGCGGCGATTTCCTGAAAGATTTCGGGCAAGTTACCGATAGGGGCATCGGCGCGCCACAGCACGCCGTCCATGTCCAGGATCATCGCTTTGATGGGAGAGGTTGTCATATTGTGCTTATCCTTGTAAATGATCGATAGCAGTGCAGACGAATTATAAACGCAAAGCAGAGAACACGAATAGCACGAATAAAACGAATGACACAAATAGAGATAAAAGAAAAAGCCGAGATGCATGTCTCGGCTTTTTGGGTGTTGTCTTGTGAGACCTAAAGGTCTTCCAGCTGCTTACCTTCCGGAACTTCCAGGACGGAGTCCACCAGGCCGTATTCCACGGCGTCAGTGGCGGTCAGGAAGAAATCACGGTTGGTATCGTGTTCGATATCTTCAATCGTCTTGTTGCTGTGGGTTGCCAGGATCTGGTTGAGGCGTTTCTTCAAGCGCAGGATTTCCTGGGCGTGGATCTCGATATCCGAAGCCTGACCCTGCGCGCCACCCAGCGGTTGGTGCATGTGAATGGTGGCGTTAGGCAAGGTATAGCGGTGGCCCTTCGAGCCAGCGGTGAGCAGTACGGTACCGAATGAAGCGGTGGAACCGACGGCCACAGTGCTGATCTGGTTGGGGATCATCTGCATGGTATCGTAAATGCCCAAACCGGCATAGACGCCGCCGCCCGGCGAACTGATGTACATCTGGATGGGTGATTCAGGGTCTTCGTTGCTCAGGTAGATCAACTGGGCGATCACCAGGTTGGCGATCTGGTCGTTGATGGGGCTGCTGAGCAGCACAATGCGGCGCTTGAGCAAGAGTGAATAAATATCATAGGCGCGTTCACCACGCCCGGTAGTTTCAATTACCATCGGCACAATAGCTTGTGGGTTGAACATCAAAGTTTCCTTTCCAACTAATCCGAGTAGGTTGGAAACTGTCCAATTGTTGTGAGTGGATACCCATAGATCAAATGGTCAGTTCCTTATTCCGACTTGTCCGTTTCTTCCACATCTTCCTCAGGTGCTGTATTGTCTTCTGATTCTGCTTCCGAATCAGCCTCTTCTTCGGTTTCCTCGGCTTCCGTGGTTTCCGGTTCAACGACTTCGGCTTCTTCTGCTACAGTGCTGGCTTCCGTTTCCGGGGCAGCGCTTTCAGCAGCCGGTTCTTCAGTTTCCGCTTCAGCTTCGGTTTCTTCTTCGTCCAGGATTTCTTCACCGCGCGCGATGGCGCGCAAGCGAGCCAGGGTGCGATTGGACATCTCTTCGGTGATGATGTTGCGCACCATGATTTCCATGGTCTCCTGGGTGAAGTATTGCTTGGCCTGTTCGGGCGTGAGATACCGTGCCAACTGGCCAATGCGCTCCTGGGTCAGTTCGTCGACTTCTTCCGGTTTGATCTTGATCTTTTCAGCCACGCCGGCTTCCATCAAGACCAGAGAACGGCGCATGCGTTCTTCTGTGGCCGGGCGAATTTCTTCGCGCAGCTCGTCCATTTCCTGGCCGCGGCTCTTCAAATAGGTTTCCATGTCCATACCTTGCGAAGATAGATTGCGAGCGAAGTCCTGGACGGCATGGTCGATCTCGTGATCGAGCATCTGCGGCGGGTATTTGATTTCGGCGTCTTCCAGCATCTCGTCGAGAATGCTGGCGTTGTATTCGTTTTCGGAATCTTCCTGGTATTGCGCTTGCAGGTTTTCTTCGATCTGTTGGCGCAAGGCTTCCAGGTTTTCGAAATCACCAGCCGATTTGGCAAATTCATCGTCTACTTCTGGCAGGTTGCGAGCTTTGATCTCATCTACCTTGACGGTGAACTTAGCGGTCACGCCCTGTAATTCTTCGAACTCGCTGTCTTCAGGATAGGTATAGTCGAATTCTTTTTCATCTTCAGCAGATAAACCGATCAGTTGGCGAGAGAAACCAGGGAAGGGCCATTCATCTTCGGCGTCGACGTCTTCTTTTTCGATGATGACCGGCAGGCGGCGATCCTTGATGATGTCGGTGTTGCCTTCCTCATCCGGCTCGGTGCGCACGCCGTTCAGTACGATATAGACCATATCGCCTTCTTCGGCCGGCCGTTCGACTGATTCGAGGACAGCCTGGCGATCTCGCAGCCGTTCGATGAATTCATTGATGTCGTCTTCGGTGACTTCAGGCTGCTCGTAGTCGATGCGGATGTCGCGGTAGTTGCCGAGGGTGATCTCAGGAGCCAGAGGAACCGTGAACTCGAACACCGGCGGGTCCATGCTCTCCACTTTGTCGAGCGAGCCGGGGCCGTAGGGGTCGATGTCGGCTTCTTCGATAATGTCGGGATAGACTTCCTCTAGCATGAGGTCGAAAGCTTCTTCCAGAATGGCGCCTTCGCCAACCGTGCGGGCAATCACTGCGTAAGGCGCCTTGCCGGGGCGGAAGCCCGGGATTTTGATGCGCTTGGCGATATTGCGG
>JBNKDB010000300.1:0-9288 GCA_050288045.1 Anaerolineales bacterium
TGGCATTTGCGCCCAATTTAGCTTTATTAGGCGTGCCGTCCAGGTCGATCATCGCCATATCGATCGACATCTGGCGAGTGGCATCGCGGCCTTTCAACAAAGCAGCGATCTTGGTATTGGCATTGTCAACGGCTTTCATTACGCCTTTGCCGCCGTATTTTTCGTCGCCGTCACGCAGTTCCAGGGCTTCGTGGATACCGGTCGAGGCACCCGAGGGTACAGCCGCGCGCCCGCGCGTCCCATCTTCCAGGAAGACTTCCACTTCCACGGTCGGGTTGCCACGTGAGTCGAGAATTTGTTTTGCAAATAATGATTTGATCGTTGTATTCATTCTAGAACCTCAATTCTGTAAAAGGATCTCCTTGTGATTATCCGCAGGGGTTTGCACCCCAGCACGGTTACAAACAGCTTTCAAAAAGCCCACAAATAACGGGTGTGGCCTGGTTGGACGAGACAGGAACTCAGGATGGAACTGCGACCCCACCATAAAGGGATGATCCTTGAGTTCGGCAATCTCAACCAGATTGTTATCGGGATTGATCCCGGAGAAACGCATGCCATGTTCTTCGAAAACGGAACGGTAAGCATTATTGAATTCGAAGCGATGGCGATGGCGCTCCTCGACTTGTTTCCGGCCATAGGCTTCCGCCGCAATTGTGCCGGGTTTCAAGTCGCAGGTATACAATCCCAGGCGCATCGTTGCACCCATATCGGTAACACCGCGTTGGTCCGGCATCAGATCGATGACCGGATATGGTGTCGCCGGATCGAATTCGGTTGAATTGGCAAACTCCTCATTCAACACGTTGCGTGCAAATTCTACCACCATTAACTGCATTCCCAGGCACAACCCCAGGTATGGCACTTTATTTTCGCGTGCTAACCGGGCCGCCATGATCTTACCTTCGATCCCGCGGTCACCAAACCCGCCAGGGACAATGATACCATTAGAATTGCCAACCGGTTCCCAACTGCGGTCTCGTTCTAGATCGGAGGAATGCACCCAATTGATTTTGGCATCGACACCCAAGCTCAAAGCGGCGTGTTTGACCGACTCCTTGACGCTCATATAAGCATCCTGGAGTTCGACGTACTTTCCAACCAGAGCGATTTCAACCTCTGGCTTCTTCCGGCGAGTTTCTTTCGTCAAACGTGTCCAGGTGCGCCAGGTCGGTTTCCGGCGTTCCTTGAGTTTAAGACCCTTGAGCAGATAATCACCAATCCCCAATTTCTCCATGTTCAGCGGGATTTCGTAAATCACCTTGGTGGTCACCATCGGCACCACGGCCTGTTCATCGACATCACAGAACAAGGCGATCTTCTCGCACAACTCCTGATCGACTTCATAATCTGAGCGTGCCACGATCATATTCGGCTGGATACCAATCGAGCGCAGTTCCCGTACGGAGTGCTGGGTCGGCTTGGTCTTCAATTCATTCGTCGCCCCAAGATGCGGCAGCCAGGTCACGTGAACATAAAAAGTATTCTTGCGGCCAATGTCACTGCGCATCTGACGTAAGGCTTCCAGAAACGGCAACGACTCGATATCGCCAACCGTGCCTCCCACTTCCACCAATACAATTTCAGCGCCGGTCTCCTTGGGGATTTGGAGAATCCGGCGCTTGATTTCGTTCGTAATATGTGGGATCACTTGGATGGTGCCGCCGAGGAAGTCGCCCCGGCGCTCCTTCGAGATGATCTCGGCGTACACCTGACCGGACGTAAAATTACACACCTTGGACAGATTGATATCCAGCAAGCGTTCGTAATGCCCCAGGTCGAGATCGGTCTCCGAGCCGTCATCCAGCACGAACACCTCGCCATGCTGGTAGGGACTCATCGTGCCGGGATCGACGTTGATATAGGGATCCAATTTAGCGGCCGTGACCGAATAGCCCCGTTCGCGTAGCAGGCGGCCAATTGCTGCAGAGGTAATCCCCTTGCCAACCGAACTAACCACGCCACCGGTTATAAAGATATATCGCGTTTTCATTTTTCCTTCTCCCATGAACTGCACCAGACTTTACCGACTAAACTTTGACTTAAAAAGAAAATAGGGAGGGTCAGTGGACTGCCCCTCCCTAAGTCATCTTGATCGGAATATGATTACGTTGCTGTATCATCCCACGAGTTTCTTAAGATCCTCCGACGCGCGCCGCAACTCGAGGAAAATCAAACCCAGTTTTGCTTCGTCGCGTGCCAGGGCAGTAAGTACAGCCTCTTCGCCAACTGCGGTGAGCAACACAAAGCCTTCCTCACCACGAATATAGACTTCATCCAGCACCCCACGCCCCAATTCCTGAGAAATGCGCTCGCCCAAACTATGCATCGCGGCCGACATGGCCGATACCCGGTCTTCCTCGACATCGTTTGGCAAAGCCGAAGCAATCGTCAGGCCGTCTACAGAGACCAGAGCCGATGCAATAATGTCAGGGGTCGATGCTTGCATGTCCCTTAAACGATTGACCATTTGTTCCGCGCGTGAGTTTGCCATTGGTTTATCCCTAGAATGTTCTCATTTTAGAATGCATGATAACAAAAAAAGTTTACCATAACTATGCTACAAATGCAAAAGAGTAAGGCTTTCAGTTTTGTAGTTCGCCTAATTCCCCAACCGGCAAGTGAATTTCGGGCTTCGTCGTTTCCCGTATCCTACAGCTTGCATCCCCCCTGCGCCCACGCGTTCTTCCACCCTGCAATTTGCCATTTGTCGTTTGCAATTTTTAATCCTCCATCCATTTTTATGTTAAAATAATGGATTGTCATGCCGCGTTACCCTATGATCGTCTTTCTAGTTTTAATGGCACTTTTAGTCGCCGGTACGCCTGGAATGGCACAAACCTTCCAGGCCAGTATCACGTCTCCGGCGGCTGGTGACGCCGTTCAGGGTGTGGTTGCCGTTATCGGCAACACCGACATTGACGGCTTCCGGTCATTCGAACTCAGTTTTGCCCTGGCAGGCCAGGAAGCACAGACCTGGTTCGTGATCGCTCGCGGCAACCGGCCAGTCGATAATGACGTTCTGGGCGAATGGGACACCACCACACTCACTGACGGCACCTACAGCCTGCGCCTCATTGTCGAACGCGCAGACGCCGAGCCAGAAATCGTGTTGGTGGAGAGCATCCGCATTCGTAATTACACCCCGGTTGAAACCAACACACCAGCGCCAACCGCCACCATCGATCCTGGTGAGCCACCCACGCCGACGGTTACACCATTACCGCCCACGCCCACCGCGCTGGCGAGCAATCCAGCCGAACTCTCACCAGATGCCATCGATAGCTTTGCCAAATTCGGTGCCATCGGCGCAGTCGCATTGCTCGGCATCCTGGGCCTATACACTGCCAGCCGCAACCGCAGACGATAAAACACTATTGAGTTACAGGCGGCTTCAGCCACCGAAATCTATTAATTTTCTTTTTTTCAGGAATCATGATTTTCAAAAAACAGCCAAACACTGATACATATCTGATCGTTGGCCTGGGCAATCCCGGCAAAGAATACGCCAACAACCGCCACAACGCCGGCTTCCTGGCCGTAGACAAGCTGGCCGAACGCCTGGGCGTCAAGTTCACGCGCATGCAGTCTAATGCCCTGGTCACCAAGGCCAACGACGGCAATAAAAAGCTGATCCTTGCCAAACCGCGCACCTTCATGAACAACTCCGGGCAGGCCGTCGGCGCGCTGGCTAAGTTCTATAAACTCGAACAAGAAAACGTCCTGATCGTCTACGATGATGTTGACCTGCCCTTTGACACCCTCCGCCTGCGTCCTGAAGGCGGATCGGGTGGGCATAAAGGCATGAAGTCGATCATCCAACGGCTGGGCACGCAAGAATTTCCACGCCTGCGCATTGGCGTGGGCCGCCCCAAAGGGCAGATGGCCACCCCGGATTACGTCTTACAGGATTTCTCCAAAGACGAAATGGATGTGATCCCCTTCATTCTCGATAAAGCCGCAGATGCCATCTTAGAATTCGTCCGTTACGGGATCGAATCCGCCATGAATACCTACAACCGCGGGGAGTGAGCGTGAAAGAGATTATCGACCTGATCGCCGGTCTGCCTGCTTTCCAGGCCGTAAAAGAAACCATCCATACCGGAGCAGATCATCCCAGCCTGGGTTTGCCGCGTGCTGCCCGCCTGCCTGCACTGGTAGCGCTACATCGTGACCTGAACCGTCCAACGCTGCTGCTTACCCATCGCTCCAACCGCGCCCTAACATTAGTGGATGAGCTGGAACTATGGGCGCCGGACATTCCCACGCTTTTCTTCCCCGAACCGACCGCCTTGTTCTACGAGAATGTGTCCTGGGGCGAGAACACCCGCCGGGAACGCCTGCTGGCACTGACCACATTGGTTTCTTACGCCGTGCCCGGTGCTCCCAAACCGGAAGCTCCGCCCATCATCGTCGCCCCGGCCCGCGCCGCGATGGCGCAGTCCATGCCTCGCCGTGAATTCGTCAAAGCTACCCAGAACCTCAAACCAGGCCAGATCATCGACCTCGGCGAACTGGCCCACACCTGGGTAACCAATGGTTACGAACCGGTCACTACCGTAACCGCCCCTGGACAATTCGCCCGGCGTGGTGGCATCATGGACATCTGGCCGCCTAATCAGGAAAAGCCTACTCGCCTGGATTTCTTCGGTGACGAGATCGACACCTTCCGCCATTTCGACCCCGCTACCCAGCGCACTACCGGCGAACATGCCCGCTTGCTCGTACCTCCGGCGCGTGAATTTCTCACCACCAACCGCGACAAACTCGAACTGGAAGAAGATCAGGCTCTGAACGAATTCTATATCCCCTTACTGCACCCCCATCCCAGCAGCCTGTTCGATTACCTGCCAGACAGTGCGGTAGTGATGATCGACAACCTGGAAGCCTTGCGTGACACAGTCACCGAATTCGAAGAACAGGCCGTCGGCCTGCGCCAGGATTACCTGGCTGACGGTTCGATCACCGCGGATTATCCCATCCCCTATTTGACCATCGACGAGATCGAAGACGCGCTCACCAAACCACAGACTGTCGAGCTTGGTCCTTATGCTGATATCGAAGGTAATGAGCTTGCCCGCGCCTTCATCTCCGGGCCGCGCTTTGGCGGGCAACTGCGTCCATTGATCGACCATCTGCTCAAGGTGCATGCCTATAACGAGCCAATCGTGATCGTCTCCCGGCAAGCGGCCCGCCTGCAAGAATTGTGGAACGAAAACATCTTCGAAGAAAGCGACGCCGAGCCACCGCGTTTCATTCAAGGCAGTCTGGAAGACGGTTGGGTGCTCGCTCTCCCGGAAGCGCGTCGCCTGCACTTGCTGACCGACGGCGAGATCTTTGGCTGGAAACGCCCGCAGCCGCGCCACCGTCCACGCGCCCAGACCGAAGCGCCAGAATCATCCTATATTGAATTTCAGATCAACGATGTGGTTGTCCATATCGACCACGGGATTGGACGCTTCAAGGGCCTCGTACAGCGCGAGATTGAAGGCAGCGAAAACGAATACCTGTGCGTAGAGTACGCTGAAGGCGACCAACTCTACGTTCCCGTCCATCAGGCTGACCGTTTGACGCGCTATGTTGGCACCAAAGACAGCCGCCCCAGCCTCACCCGTCTGGGTGGTATTGAGTGGCGCAATGTCAAGAGCCGCGTCCGCCACGCCGTGCAGGAAGTCGCCGAAGACCTGCTGGAACTGTACGCAAAGCGCAAAATCAGCAAGGGTTACGCCTTCGCATCGGATACCCCCTGGCAGAAAGAACTCGAGGCCAGTTTCCCTTACATCGAAACCGATGATCAGGTACGCGTGATCGCCGAAGTCAAAGGCGATATGGAAAACCAGATGCCCATGGACCGGCTGATCTGCGGTGACGTCGGCTACGGCAAGACTGAAGTTGCCTTACGCGCCGCTTTCAAGGCCGTGATGGATGGCAAACAGGTCGCCATGCTCGTGCCTACCACTATCCTGGCACAACAGCACTTCCGCACCTTCCGCCAACGCCTGGCTGCTTTCCCGGTCAAGGTCGAAATGCTGTCGCGTTTCCGCACCGCCAAAGAACAGCGTAGCATTTTGTACGGCCTGGCTAACGGCTCGGTCGATATCATCATTGGCACCCATCGCCTGGTTCAGCCCGATGTGGAATTCAAAGACCTCGGCCTGGTGATCATTGACGAGGAACAGCGTTTTGGCGTCACCCACAAGGAACATCTCAAGCAACTGCGCGCCGAAGTCGATGTACTCACCCTTACAGCCACTCCCATTCCACGCACACTCTACATGGCGCTGACCGGCGTGCGCGATATTTCCACCATCAATACCCCACCCGAAGAGCGCCTGCCCATCGTCACCCATGTTGGCCCGTACTCTCCCAAGTTGGTGCGCCAGGCTGTTTTACGCGAACTGGAACGCGGCGGACAGATATTCTTCGTACACAATCGCGTCCAGACCATCGCCGGGATGCGCAACCAACTCAAAAGTCTGGTACCGGAAGCCCGTGTCGCCATCGCTCACGGCCAGATGGATGAGAAAACGTTGGCGAAGCGCATGCGCGAGTTTACTGCCGGGGAGATCGACGTCTTGATGAGCACTTCCATTATCGAGTCTGGTCTGGACATTCCCAACGCCAACACGCTGATCGTTGACCGGGCAGACACTTTTGGCCTGGCGCAACTCTACCAATTGCGCGGGCGCGTTGGGCGCGGGGCGCAGCGGGCCTACGCCTACTTCTTCCGTCACCAGAGCCATTCTCCCAGCGAAGAAGGCCGCCTGCGTCTGGAAACCCTGGCCGAGAATACGCAATTGGGCGCAGGCTTTTCGATTGCCATGCGCGACCTTGAAATCCGCGGCACGGGTGACATCCTCGGCACCCGCCAACACGGTCACATCGCTGCGGTTGGTTTTCACCTATACACCCGCTTATTGGCCCAGGCCGTCAAGAATTTGCAGGACGGCGGCAAGCTTCCCAAAGGTACCGCTACCGCGGCCGCCGCGCTCTATCACCCGCTTATCAACGTCGATCTACCATTGGTTATCAATATCCCCGCCGAATATGTCCCCGATAAGGATATGCGTTTGCGATTGTACCGCCGCCTGGCTGACATCCGCACAATCGCCGAGATCGAACCGCTCACCGACGAGTTCACCGACCGCTTTGGCCCACCGCCCGAGCAGGTGCTCAATACGTTCTATCAATTGAAGATCAAATTATTGGCAGAAGATGCTGGCTTGTCTGCCGTAACCCAGGAAAACGGGCAGATCGCCTTGCGTTTCCCCACATTGCCCGCCGACGCTCCCCCGCGCACCTACCCCCGCCTGGATAGCAAAGTACGCACCAGCAAGAACACGATCTGGATTTATCAGGATGAAGCTGAACAATGGAAAGATTTATTGGTGGAAACGCTGGAGACTCTGGCGTCTACTAAAGAGAAACAAGCTGTGGCTTGATTCCCACTAACGCCAATTTACATATTCACCCTGTTCGACCTGTACGATTTCTTTTTGCTCACCTGGAGAATAAAAACGCCTGACCGGTTTTACGGACAACGAATTACCTTTCTCCGCGGCCCATTTTGCCAGCGTCAAGAACTCCTGCAATCCAGTCTGCATCGCTTCGCCCTGCTTGGGACCAAAACGATACGCCAGGAAATAGGGATTCTCTACCTGGATATAGTGCACGATCTGTTCGAGGCCGGGCACGAGTTCAGCCGGGGCTGGTTGGGCATGAAGATTTTGCAACGGCACGACTGGCATTTTCAAATTCTTGATGAAGATCTTCAAAATACCCGGCCGGTGCAGCACTTTCGCCAGCGCTTCCGCTTTGGTAATTTGTAAATCATCCGGGATTCCCAATTCACGTCCACCAGAATCAGTGACTGTCACCTCAAGCTCAAAGCGTTCATCGACCACCTCCGGCGGCTGATCGCGCACCTCGGGCGGCAACAGTCCATTCACTACACCCATCACCTGCTCGGCATACGAAACAAAATACGTCTTGCGAGCAACTCCCTCCGGCACTTTGGCGGGCGGGATCGGTTCACCAACGTTCATCCGTAAGTTCGGACGCTGTAGCTTGAATGCCTTACCCAACGCGCCGCGCACACTGGTAAAGCCCAGCGGCAGCACCGGCACACCACTCATATTGCTCAGCCAGGAAACACCGGTTTGCGGGCGCATGTTGCCGGGGTCCCAGATACCGCCCTCCGGGAAAATGCCGATCACGCCGCCCTGCTTCAATAGATCCAGGGCAACGTTCAAGCCCTTGCGATCCATATGCCCGCGCATGATCGGGATAAATCCAAAAGCATGTGCAAAAAAGGCCGTCGAGGCTTCATGGGGAATATCCACCGACCCAATGAATTCCACCTGCCAGGGCGTGTATACTGCCATCATTACCACTTCCATGATGGCGGTATGATTGCCAACCACGATCAACGGGCCTCGCTTGGGGAAGTTTTGCTTATCCTGAATATCAACATCGAACAACAACGGCAGTACAAATCTCCCGAACCCGCGCAGCAATCCCCGAGTAAATCGCTTACGTGGGTAACGAATAGAATAAGAATTCTCAGACACGATGGGCTTTCTCCTGGGTAATTCCGGCTGCAATGATCAACGGAGGCTTATTGTAAACGATAACACTATAAACTAACAAAACCTCAATCTTCCCACAATCAATTTACAACGGCATAAAAGCGCTGTAAGATAATAACAGCACACACAGGAGGACACCAACTTGGGAACTACCAATTCCAAGCCCACGATCCCGCCAGAAATCCTGGCATTCTACAATCGTGGCAACGAACAAGAACGGCTGGAAAACGGCATTGGCCCCATTGAATTCACGCGCAATCAGGAACTGATCGAACGTTACTTTCCACCCGCTCCGGCACTGGTTTTCGACATCGGCGGTGGGCCGGGCAGATACGCGAGCTGGCTGGCCCAACAAGGTTATCAAGTTGTCCTGATCGATCCGGTACCGCTACACATCGAGCAAGCCGGGCAAGTCTCCGATGCCCAACCGGATCACCCCATCGCTCACATGCAAGTTGGAGACGCCCGTCAACTGGATCACCCTGCCGAATGCGCTGACGCGGTATTGCTGCATGGCCCCATGTATCATCTGATCGACAAAGCCGACCGTCTGCAGGCGCTCCACGAAGCCAAACGCATCCTCAAACCCGGCGGGCGCTTGCTCGCCGTGGCTGTCTCACGCCACGCCTCCCTCAACGTCGGTTTCACGCGCTGGCTCTTCAGCGACCCCGATTATTACCAGATGTGCCTGAATGAATAC
>JBNKDB010000301.1:0-4084 GCA_050288045.1 Anaerolineales bacterium
GATCTTTTTGATGCGCCTGGGGAGCAGCACGTAACGGAAGAGCAAAACCGCACCGGCCGGAATCAGCAAGATCAGGATATAGGTTGCGTATTCTCGTGTGCCATAGATCAGCATCATGGCGAGATTGAGCAAAATAAAGAAAAACAGGGCGATGCCGAGCAGGATAAATGGCAGGTTGGATTTGCGCATGTGCAGTTTTTGGGCGTTGAGGTAATCTTGCAGTTCAATTTGCACTTGAGTTTTCATGGGCACTCGCTTTCCCTATAAGGCATGGGGGCTACAGGGTACTAGATCTTAGCATTATAGAGGCTTCCAGATTGCTTGCAAGAGATTCCAATATAGGTACAAGATGATCAAAATGAATACACCTAAGAATATCAGGTTGGTGAGCCTGGTACGGAGTGGCAATTGATTCGGTACCTGGTTGGCTTGCAGATAGGCTTTCACCATCGCGATCTGCTCCGGGCTGAAAAAGCGTTTGGGTAGGATCGTGAACATCGCATCTGAGTGATAGATGACCAGTACGTCCTCGTCTTCATCCCACCGCACAAAGACTGACCACGGCCGTTCGGCATGGCCATATTGGCTGGAAGTTTTCAATGCCTCCGCAGTGATCTCCATTTCAATCGGGGCCTGTATTTCTTTTTGCTGCTCGTAATTTTTTTGGATGCGCTCTGGTAGGATTACAAATCGAGACAGAAGAAATGCGCCTGCCATGAACAGCGTACCAAATATAATCGACCAGGAAGGGCTTACCACGCCATATAAGCCAGCGGCGGCAATGATGAGCGCACTGGCCAGGTTGGATTTGCGCATACGCAATTGTTGCACGTCGAGGTAATCTTTGAATTCAAGTTGGAATTGCGTTTTCAAGGCGTTCTCCTTCCCTGCTAAATCACATTTGGCAGGCCCTGTGGTACGTGATGGTGTAAGGGAATTATATCCCGGAACGGGCGCTTTTTGGCAGATGAAAGCGTATAATTATAGGGTAAGGCCATTGCGATTGACAAGCAGGGATAAGGCAAATGGATAATACGATCAAATTCACCGTTACTTTGACCAGAAAAGATTTGGCCAGCACTGCACGTAGTTTTTATACCCTCCGTAAGGGCGGGCTGTCCACCGGGGTGATCTTGGGGATTATGCTCTTTGTCGGTCTGATCGAATTATGGCGCAACGGCCTGCAACCACTCACCTTCTATTCAATCGCTACGCTGCTCTTTGTGGTCATGCTCGTGTTTTTCCTGACTTATATCTACGTGATCTATCCGGCAGTGATCGCCAGAAAGACGCTGCAAACAGAGGGATATCCTCATACGGTCGATTGGCTGGTGGGTGAAAAGCAGATCAACCTGCGTGCGCAGAGTACTGAGGAAACCGTCAATTGGGAAGCTTTTGGGGAGGTGCTCGAAATCAGACATTATTTCCTGCTGGTGAATGCGGAGAATACGAGCGTATTTTCGATCATCCCCAAAAGGGTATTTAAAAATGCGGCCGACCTGGAAAGATTTCGGATGCTGCTAAAAGCAAAGATCGCGACGAAGGAAAAACAACCGCTCTGGAAAAATCGCTGGGTGATCTTTTTCCTGATCTGTGGGGTCATTCTTCCTATGCTGTATTTTATGTTCATTGAGCATGGTCGCTAAAAATATCTACAGAAAGTGGTTATAATCAACATACTATGAAGCGGTGGATAATTCTCGTTTTATGCAGCTTGTTCTTGGCAGCCAACTTTACGGGATGTGGCGGTGAAATTAGTACGCTCCAAACCTCTACAGCCATGCTTACCACCACTGCTCCTTCGATGATAACCAGTCCCCCGATCCCGACAAATACGGAAACGCAGACACTTACGTTTACGACCACGCCAACCCGAACGATTACGCCTACTTCAACGATTACACCTACCGTTCAGGTCGTCAATGGTTGTATCCAAACAGTTGAAAAATTTATCTATCAGATGCATTCAGGAAGGGTACCAACAGTGATTTCCCTGCCGGAATCACCCTGGCAATTTGTCACCAATCTACCCGACCCATATTACAGTCCACATTCTGCACTTTACATAGAAAAGATCAGACTGATTGCGGGGGAACGTGAATTCTGGATGACTTCGCGCTATCACTTTAACCAGAAAGGTTTTTTGCTTTACCGGCCTGAGTCGGGAAATTCTTTTGAGGTCGAGGGACTGACCAAAGATGAAACCGGTAAATATCTTCCGTTTGTATACATCGACAGTCAGCTTCTGATAGCTAACGACGGTAGCGTATGGGGTCGGAATTACGTCAACGATTTGGTGCCGGAGGATAGTGGCTTGGTCCCGCTTTTTAGTAAATATAATGAAGATGGACAATACTTTGAAGTGGATACTGCCGGGCCCTATTTTGATTACCTTGAGCTTAAACATTATGTTGGTTTCTTGGATGAAGAATTTCTTGATATCTTGGTGTTAGTGGGCCCCAAAGGGAAGTTTTGGGTCTTCCATCACAGCGGTTTATTTAGTTACGATCCGTTGACTCAAGAAATTCAAGATTATCCCGAATTGGTTGACTTACCCGTTGTGGTGGCTGCGTTTTCTCCAAAAGGAACGATATACATCTTGAAAGCAGAAAATTGGGATAGCATGGGTCTTGGTGAGGATGAGTTATTTGAATTTGATCCGGAATCCAGGGATTTAGTTGCCTTGGATCCCCCTGACCTGCTTTGGCCGGATTATGGCGGGTTCCTGGTAACGCAGGGCGGCGACCTCTGGATCAACGTTCATGGGTATCGTTCGCCGGATGGCACCTGGCATATCTTGAATACGGACACGGAGGATTATGTAATGCGGGGGAGAACCTCGGCCACATATAATTGGGCTGTTCCCAGGCTGGTTACAGAAACTTCCAATGGGATTCTATGGTTCACGAATGATGCAAGCGAAACGTTGGGGAATACGGGAACAGCCTGGCTGGATCCCCAGACCGGTGAGGGCTGCTGGTTTATGAATAATGTCGGTTACGTGGTCGAAGATGCACAGCATACCTTGTGGATGTTGGTCGATGCAAAATTGTATAAATACCCACTATATCGCTAGCTAAATTACGAGTAGCTTCTCTCAAGCTTGCCCTCCTCCCCTTTCTCGGATATACTGGACAACGTTAGTAGGCTTTCGTAGGCTGTTTCAATAAATTGTGCAGTTGAATTGAGGCGTTTCCCGGATTTTACTTGTTTTACCCGCGAGCACTTTTTATATTCCCGTGATTTTTTTGGATTACTTCTTTCAGGAGGTTGAATGAACGCGTTAGGATGTGATGTCAGCTATTGGAACGGGCCAAACCAGCAGTACCCGCGTGGTGTGGACTGGCAGGTCGCCCACAGTCAGGGTGGGCTGGTATTCGGGTTTGCGCGCGCCTGTGCCGGGCGCTACTACACCGATTCCACCTTTACGGCAAATTGGGATGGCATGAAGGCGGCGGGCGTGCTGCGCGGTGCGTACCTGTATTTCTATGCCGAGCAGGATGCCGAAGCCCAGGCCGAAAAGCTCTTCAGCCTGTCCAAGGGCGAAGGCGAGCTGCCGGACGTAATCGATGTCGAAGAAGACCGCGGCTTATCCCCGGCGCAGTTGCGCGAGCGCGTCAAGCGCTGCCTGGATCGTTACGAGCAGCTTGCCGGGCGCAAGGCGATCATCTACACGCGCGCTTCCTTCTGGAATTCTGCCGTGGGCAATGCCGGTTGGGAAAGCAATTACCCGTTGTGGGTGGCGCACTACTATGCCCAAAACCCGCTGCTCCCGCAGGGCTGGCAGGGTGTAGGCTGGAAGTTCTGGCAGGACAGCCCGCAGGAAAATTTCCCCGGCTTCCAGGACCCCACCGCCGACCGCAACTATTACAACGGCACCGAGGCCGAACTGCGCCAGTGGCTTGGATTAGAACCGCCACCACCCACGCTCGAAGAACGCGTCGCCGATTTGGAACGGCGCGTCGCTGCGCTGGAGAAGATCGCCCATAGTCATTAGAAAATCAGTTTTAGATTTATACCCGCTTGCCGCATTGGAAGCGGGTATTTTATTGTCTGTAAACAGGGTCTACCCCCTCCCTGCATT
>JBNKDB010000302.1:0-5777 GCA_050288045.1 Anaerolineales bacterium
AACGGTCCAGGCGTTGACACCGGTGATGTTCTCGGTCGTAGTGACCACACCGTAGGAATCCGTAAGGTCGTTCTGCTCCAGGTCTCCACTGAGAACGGTAGTGTAGGTTTCCCAATCACGTTCGGGGAAGGTATCAATCCCCGCACCAGGATCGAAACCACCATAGATACGCACGCCATCCATGAGCACAAAGGTGCTGCTGATCACATCGTTGACCTGCCCGGCACCTTCATCCGGGTAGTAAAGGCCCTCGGCAACCCAGATTTCATCACCGGCAATGGCAACGGCCAAAGCATCCTGCACATTGCTGAAGGCATCCGTCCAGGTCAGGCCGGTATAGGCTCCGGTAGAATCTTCATCCACGTAAATGATTCTACCAGGCATTTCGTAGGCTCCCATATCACACCCATCTCTTTGGGGACGCGATATGCCATCAAGATCAGTAGCCGGACACGCACTGAGATCGCCAGTATCAATGGCTGGAGAGCCGGATAACAGGTGTAGATCGCCATTGGAAGCATCGGTGAAGAGCGGATCAGCATCCAGGTTACCACCACCATCCACTCCCAAGGAGGCATCCCAACTAACCCCGCTGCCGCCTGAATCCTGGATAGCGGAGTAGGCAATGTTGGGCAGTCCACCTTCACTATAGATTTGTGGATCTGACTCCATAGCAGAATTGCCCCAAAGGATTGAATTGCGAATTTCGAGTTCACCAGCGGCATTATCCGTAAAAATACCGCCGCCCCAATCAGCTGAATTTAACGCCAAGGTTGTATTTGTTAGCGTAAGTGAAGCATTCGAAAAAATTCCGCCTCCATATGGCGCTGAGTTTTGAAAAAATACCGCATTTTCCAATTGCAAAGATTCAAGGCTATTGTGGTAAATGCCACCTCCGATATACGAAGCTGTATTTCCACTGAAGCGGACTTGTTCCAAAATTGCACTACTCTCAGGATCGAACGACATTCCGCCTCCACAACCGCTCACGGAGCCTACGCTACTTCCCGTTGCAGCATTGTCAACAAAAGCCACATCTTCCAATATCAGGATTGAACTCTCTTCACTATGCAGCCCTCCTCCCCCTTCGTTGGCAATATTTTCGATAAAATCCACATTCGTCAACATCGGGTTGCTCTGGTAATTTCGCATCCCGCCTCCAGCTTCCCCGCTTTGATTTTCAGTAAAAATCACGTTCGTCAAAACGGGATTGCTGAACTCATTATTCATACCGCCGCCATCGGTTGCAGATGAATTACTCACAAAACGGACGTTGGTTAGTGTTGGGTTGCTCTGATCGTTCAGCATTCCTCCAGCATCATTTCCTTGATTATGCGAAAAAACCACGTTCATCAAAACTGGATCACTTAGAAAATTGCCTAAACCTGTCTGAGAATTTTCTATAAAATTAGTACCAGATATAAAGGGGCTACTCAGAACATTGTACATCCCGCCAGAATAATCCGCGACATTCCGAACAAAAGCAACATGCTCTAAACCTGGATTGCTTTCATAGTTGAACATGCCTCCACCGGTACCAGAAGCTCGATTTGCAGAGAAAAATAAATTCTCAAGTATCGGATCAGACTGATAGTTGAACATTCCACCGCCATGTTCACAAAGATTGAAGCCGCCAAATTCACTGCAACCAACACCAACTGCGCTCCCAGCCGTAATCGTGAAGCCATCCAACACAGCGGTATCGGTCACATTGAGGCTGGTGACCACCGTCCAGGCGTTGGCACCGGTGATGTTCTCGGTCGTAGTGACCACACCGTAGGAATCCGTAAGGTCGTTCTGCTCCAGGTCACCGCTCAAAATGGTGGGATAGGTTTCCCAATCGCGCTCGGGGAAGGTATCAATCCCTGCACCAGGATCGAAACCGCCATAGATGCTCACGCCATCCGTGAGAACAAAGGTGCTGCTGATCACATCGTTGACCTGCCCGGCACCTTCATCCGGGTAGTAAATCCCTTCAGCCACCCAGATTTCATCGCCGGCAAGGGCAACGGCCAAAGCATCCTGCACATTGGTATAAGCGTCCGTCCAGGTCAGGCCGGTGGCTGTGCCCGTAGAATCGGAATCCACAAAGTACGTAGTCGCTGCTGGGGTCTGCGGATCGGAAAAACCACTGCGAAGAAATCCCTTGCTCTGCATATGTTTCAGCGCTTGAATTTCACGGGCTAAAACGGGTGTAAAGGTGCTGCCGAAAAGCAAGCTGATCAAGACAATGATATTCAAAGATTTGCGGAATGGCATGTTGGTCTCCTAAAATGAAAAACCCCTGGAGCAGCGCGTCCCCCAAAAGGCGACCATGTGGACACGTCCCCTGTGGTGTTATTATGATGATGCAGATTTATACCAATAACTGCACGAAAAACAAGTGACGATCTTCCTCTGTTTAGAAAAGCCATAAACTCGCCTGTGATATACTGTTGAAATATTTTTGCCAAAGGGGATAAATCACTGATTAGCAAGGAGGATCCTGTGAAGAAAACCACCAACATCTTTTTACTGATTGCCCTATTGCTGCTGGCCACATTAGCTTGTAATTTTCCGACCAGCGACTCAACTCCAAACACTGATTCTGCCAACACACTGCCACCGTCTCTCCCGACTGCAACGGAAAGTCAAGTACAAAACCCATCTGCCACGCAGGAAGAACCAACTGCTAGCGAAACATTAGCGCCCAGCCTAACCCCTACGATTTCACCAACAACACCTTCTATTCCTATGGTCAGCGTCAGTGCGAATACGAATTGTCGCAAGGGTCCCAGCATTGTTTACGATAATCTAGCCGCCTTGTTAGTGGGTGAGGAAGCGGAGGTGGTCGGCAAATACACCGTAACAGACCCCGAATACTGGATCATCAAAAAAGGTTCGGTAACCTGTTGGTTATGGGGCGAGTATGCTACCGTTGAAGGTGATACCAGTAATCTACCCGAAATGGTACCTCCCCCCACACCAACTCCATCGCTAACACCAACTGCCACAGCAACGGCGACATTCACACCTTCACCCACCCCCTAGTGCAAGGAAGATGTGCTACAAAGAGGATATCGAAACCATCGGGTAGAATTTATCGGAACTAAGATCCCTCTTCCCTTTTGCCCTATATATAAAATACAGCCATGTTCCCGTACCCCCGGAACATGGCTGTGGCTTGAAGCAGGATGCTTTACGGGTTGACTAACTCCAGATTATAGAGGCAGGCAACCCCCCAACCGTCAGAACAGATCATCGGCGGGACGGGCGGGTTGGTGCCATCATCCGCATGGGGGAAGTTGGTCCAAACACTCTCGTTCACCGTGTGGAACACCTGAGGCCGGTACATGAGCGTGAAGGAGGGGATGTCGGTCAGGTAGGTCTTGACCAGTTCGGTGTACATTTCCTTCAGCTTGGCTGCGTCGGTTTCCGTGGGGATGGCCTGGATCAAGGCATCGGCGTCGGCGTTCACGTAACCACCCCAGTTGCCGCTCCAGTTGCTGGCCATACCGACCCATTCGGAGCTCATAATCCCGCGGATGCGGGACCAAGGCTGGGTCGGGCCAGCGCCGCCACTCCACATCATGAAGATGTCGTAGCCTTCGGGCAGCGGTGCATCGGATTTGGTGACCACGGTCTGGTACACAGACCATTCCGGGTAGTTGGTGGTGATGTCGATGCCGATCTTGGCACCAGCGGCAGCAACCACTTCGATGGCCGCCTGCCAGTCGGACCAGCCATTGGGGCAGGTGGCGATGTAGTGCAGGTTTTCGCCATTGTATTCGCGCCAGCCATCACCGTCGCTATCCACAATCCCGGCTTCGTCAAGCAGCGCCTTGGCACCCTCAATATCGTTGCCCGCCCATTGCAGGTCGGCAACGGCTGCCTGATCGTACAAAGCCTGCTCACCCGGGGTCGGGTTCATCAGCGAGCGCGGCACCTGCTCGAAGGTGGCCGATTGGTTGGTCATGGCGTTGGCAATGATCGTGGGGTAATCCACCGCAATGGCGATGGCCTTGCGCACCGCAAGCTGATCCAAACCATAGGAATTCAGGTTGTAAAAGGCGGTGGGCAGGCTGGCGCCAATGCCATACGGCGCATCGGGCAGGTAGGTGGAGATGGGCAGGTTGTCGACCAGCCACAGGTCCTGCACGTTGGAGTTGAACTGCTGGCTGACATCCACCTCGCCGGCTTGCAAAGCCGTGGTGCCGGCCGCATTGTCCTTGAAGATCGTATGCGCCACGTACTTGGGTGCAGGCAGCTTGCCCCACATGCTGGCATCCTGGCCCCAGTAGTTGTCATCACGAATGAGAACTACCTTGCTGTCATCGGCGAAGTACTTATGATAGGGACCGGAGTAGACGACATCCTCTGCCGGGTCGGCCAGGAGGGTGGTGGCATCACCGCCGGAGCGCTCTTCCAACGCTTCAGTCCAGGCTTTCTGCATGACGTAGTTGCTGCTCACATAAGCCGCCACCAGCAGCGGATTGACCGCCTCACCATTCTCGTTCAATTTGGCCTTGATCACAACCGTCTGGGAATCAACTGCCACGATGTCTTCAATGTAATCAACGTTGCCTGCCCCGGTGGGGGTGTTGTACTTGACATGGGTGGCCCAGGTATAGGCCACATCCTCAGCGGTCACCGGGGTGCCATCGCTCCAACGGGCGGCCGCTTTGAGCTTGAAGGTGATCTCGGTGCGCGCCTCGTTCCACTCGTAGGCACCATCCGCCAGCAAAGGATACACCTGCCCATCAAGCATGTCGTACAGATAGGGGCTCTCGAACATCAGCACGCGGGCACTGTCCCCTTGTGCGATAGCCAAGCCATTATTGTTGCTGCTGGAGTATGGATTCCAACCCACCACCGAACCCCATTGCAGACCATTGTAGTACAGGGTCTCATCACGGGGCAGGGCATTGGGGTCAGCCGGGGCTTCTTCCACCGGGGCTTCGGTCGGCACCTCTTCCACTACGGGCGCCTCGGTGGGAGCTTCCTCTACAGGAGCGGCTTCAGTCGGGGCGGCCTCGGGCACCGCGGTCGGAGCCTCTTCCTTCGGCTGCTCTGCCACCGTCGGAGTCGCTCCACCACCACATGCGCTGAGCAGCAGTGCAAATACCATCATCAGCGCCATTATCGCATATATACTTTTCTTCATCTTCTTCTTTCTCC
The DNA here is from genome assembly GCA_050288045.1 of Anaerolineales bacterium. Classification (GTDB taxonomy): domain Bacteria; phylum Chloroflexota; class Anaerolineae; order Anaerolineales; family UBA11579; genus JAFGRA01. Next base: position 5,158 of record JBNKDB010000302.1, read on the forward strand.
TCTCGGAATGTAAGGGTTAAGAGTCTCTAAACTATTGGGGGAATGGAACCATTATTTTCTCGTGCCGGTACACCTCCTTTACCTAAAAGTACCGAATTCTTCAGGCGTAACAGCCACATGATCGTCGGATGACGATCTCTGTAGGTAACAAAGTTACAAGATCGATATCCTCACCAGTAAGCAAAGCAAATAAATGTTGTGCGGCAGTACGGCCAACCAACTCCGTGGGCGCTTTGACCGTGGTCAGAGGTGGAGTCAAGAAAGCTGAAAGCCGCAAATCATCAAAACCGGCTACACTAATATCTTCCGGTACACGATAGCCGCCTTCTTTAAGAGCATTAACAATCCCAATCGCTGAATCATCGTCGCCTGTAAAAACTGCATCGAACTCCAATTTTCCAGATTTTAGGAATTTAACCATCTCGCAATAAGCGATTTCACGTTCAAATTCTCCAGAAATAGATAGAGATGGATCGTAAGGAATTTCATGTTCTTCCAGGGCCTGGAGATAACCCATTTCTCGCCACTGTGAATCTTCTTGATTTACCGGTCCGCGCACAAACAGGATTCGCTTTCGACCGTGAATGTCGATGAGATGTTCCACAATTTGGCGAGTAGCA
>JBNKDB010000303.1:0-3568 GCA_050288045.1 Anaerolineales bacterium
TCGACATACGCAGCCCAATCGCAAAATTCGGGCGTGGCCGTTGGCGAAAAAGCCGGGGTGGGTGTTACGGCTGGCGGCAAGGTTGCCGTTGGCAGCAGTGCTTCCGGGGCTGGTGTGTTCGTCTTTGCGCCAGCCTGCTCCGCAGCAGCGGGGGCAGGTGTTTCAGTCGGCGCTTCAGCTACCGCTTCAGGTTGGGAATCCGTTGCCGGCCCGCTGGCAAGATTATCCCCAGCGAATTCGGAAGTAATCGAAGGAACTGAGGTAGGGCCACTGGGCAGTGCGCCGCAGGCGCTGAAGATCGATCCAAGAAGTATCACAGCCAGAATTCGGCTTGTATATTTTAACAAAATCAGAGTATCTCCTAGCTTCCTCTTTAGGCAAAATGCCCAAAAGCTTTGTGATCCAGCATAAAACCGGGACATTCAATTGAGGAACTGATCATTTTTCTACAGACGACCAGTTACCAATTATAGGTCAGGTTATCGAAACTCACCTATTGAGGCTGGGTACAATCCGGCTGCTGCAATTCGCTGGAATTTAGTGGGCAATGTATCGTTCTGTCATCAATTCGGGCTGATAAGGGCTGCGCCGGTTCGGGCAGCCTTCGCGCGGGCAAAGCTGGCAGCTCTCGAAATTGAACTGGGTAGAGAACATCACCCCGGCCACAGACTTCATCGGCTTCATCAAGTAGCTGTCGTTCAGGTCAACGCCAATGCTGGTTTTGGGGTCGCCCAACATGGCGAAGACACCCAATTGCTCACTCAAGGGAAAATCATCGAGCGAGCCGGGGGTCATCATCGCCGTCTGGCCCGGGCGATAATTGGTCTCGATATCGGCCGCCAGCACTTCGGACACCTGCCGCAAGGCAATTTCCTGGATCACGTCGGCATAGTAGCGCAGCAGCATACTCGGTCGGGAACTGCTCCACGAATCCAGTTCTTCGCCACAAGTAGCAATGAAAAAGAAGACCCGCTGGGTCTCGCCCACATTGATACGCAAGATACGGCTTTTGAAGGGCAGGCCATCGACCACGATGTAATCATCGCCCTTCTCTTCGATAAAGCCCAGGCGGTACATGCCCTTCGGGCGCGCAATCGCCTCGGCCTGCTCGACCAACTGCTTGAGTTCTGCGGCGCGTTCGGTATCCGGCTTGATGCGCAAAGACTGGCACAGCGCCTCGAAATCGACTTTCAAAGGAACAGTATCAATGATTTTCGTTTCCATCTCACTCACCATGTTCACCAACAAGGATGGGGCTGGTCTTCTTGCGGCGTTCCTCCCAAACGGCATAAGCCGCCAGCGAGAAAGCTGCCAGCATCACGCCCACCAAGATCAGAAAAGTATCGTGCAATCCTCCCACCTGCGCGGCAGCAGGAGCAGTCGTCGCTCCACCGGATAACACACTACCATTATGAAAGAATACCCGCGCCGCCCAGAATGCGCCCACCGCGGCGATGCCGGTGGTCTGTCCCAGCGTGCGGCTGAGCGACAACAAACCGGACGCCACACCCAGGCGCTCGCGCGGCACGGTGCCCATCACAGCACTGTTATTCGGCGACTGGAAGATACCGATGCCCAGGCCAATTGGCAGGATGCGCAGGATATAGCCCAGAACCGTGGTATCCGCCGTGATCGTGCTCATCAGGAAATAGCCTATCATCAACACCGCCAAGCCGATCAGGGTGATCGGGCGTGTCCCGAAACGATCCGACAGCGAACCAGAAACCGGGGCAATCACGCCCAGGAATACCGGGATGGTTGCCATCAGCAAGCCCACCTTCTGGGGTTGAAAACCCAGCACGTTTTCCAGGTAGAACGGGATCAGGATCGTCGTCCCGGACAAAGCGATGAAAGCCATCACACCCGTTACCAGATTGATCGAGAACAACGTGTTGCGGAACAAACGCAGGTCGATCATCGGCTGCTTGATACGTAGTTCCAGGGCAATAAAAATGCCCAGGAAAAGCACAAAGGTGCCAAACAACACCAGGATGATGGTATTACCAAAGCCCAGCGATTGCCCCAAGGTCAGTGCCAGCAGCAAGGACAGCAAGCTGACCAGCATCGCGGCCGCCCCCAAGAAGTCGAATTTCTGCCTACCCTCCGGCTTGAAGTTCGGCACGAAACGGATCACCATAAAAATCCCGATGATGCCAATCGGCAAGTTGACAAAGAAGATCCAATGCCATGAAAAAGCGCCCAGGATCATACCACCCAGCGTCGGGCCGACAGCGATGCCAACCGAAACGATCGTGCCCATAATGCCCAGCGCTTTGCCGCGCTCACTCGGCGGGAAAGCTTCGGTCACGATTGCCATGCCCAGCGCGGCCGTCATCGAGGCTCCAATCGCCTGGAAAATCCGAAAGGCGATCAAGAGATGAACGTTGGGGGCCAACCCACACAAGACTGAACCAAAAGTGAAGACAATGAAGCCAATCGTATAGACCGGTTTCTTGCCGACCATATCGCCCATACGGCCGACGCTCAACATCAGGGTGGCCTGCGCCAGCAAATAACCCAGCACTACCCACTGCACGGTCGGGAAATCGGTATTCAGTTCGCGCACCAGCGTGGGCAAAGCCACGTTCACAATACTGCCGTCAATCGTTCCCAGGAACACCCCCATGGCGACGGCGGCCATCACATACCATTTAAGTTTGTAATCTACGGTATTGTCTTGCATTGTTTGCTTGATTGTCATGCGATCACCAATATGTTCAAAAATACCTTTCAGAAGCATCCCTTAGGGATGATATTTTTCATTCAACGTCCACAGGCGCTGTAAAGCTTCCTCCAGACGTACCCCCAAGGCTGCACCGCGTCCGGTGGTCACGTCGTCCTCATTCTCAAACACTACGTAAGGCACCTTCACACCCTGGATGTCGATGTATTCGGGGTTTTCGGCGCTGACTTCTTCCCAATCGATCTCTTTATAGAGGCGTTCCAATTTTTTGGACGTCATGCCATGTTCCAATACACTGTCCGGGCGGTTGGGGTTGAAGCGCGCTGCATCCTTGCGTTGGGATTCTTCCCACGACACATTCACGTACAAGATCGCCATGCGCTCGAGCATTTCAGGACTCAGGTGCTGGAAGGCGGAGCGGTAACCGCCATGTTCCACCCCACGCGAGAATTCCACAACCGTCGTATATTGGGCGTGGTAATCCGGGTTATCGCGCAATTTCTTGGCATATTCCAAACAGATCAGGCGGATGAGCACATCCCACTGGTATTGGTTCAGGAAATATTCCTGGTCGTCGCTGTGCAGGCGCGGGTAACCCATCTCCGCCAGGATACGGTCCTCCTCGAACCAACCCCACAGGATCGGGAAATCGTCGATCTCTTCGAATTCACTCACATGGAACCGGGTTTTGCGCTCTTCCACCGGGGTACGTTTCAGGTAATCGATGATCTCACTTTTTCCTGCCGCCGGGCGGGCGATCAACAGCAACACATCGAAATGATCGGTCGTGGTCATCGAACGCATCTCCTTATCTGAAAGATCGGATAGGTAAAAAGTTGCATTTTCATGCAGCGTATTGTAATCTATAATCACCAAATAGATTGA
>JBNKDB010000304.1:0-2354 GCA_050288045.1 Anaerolineales bacterium
GAAAACCACGTGGGAGAGCGAGACCAGCGCGGTCTGCTCATCGATGGCGGCGGCCAGACTATCCAGCGGCATGCTGATCCCATCCGGGGAAGGCACCACCACTAACTCCGCGCCCAGCATTTCGCACAAACCCTGGAAAACGTACAAGTCGGAGGGGAAATTCAAGTCGTCGGTGACGATCTTGGTGCGTCCCGGGCGGGCACGCAGTGCGGCGGCAGCCAGTTTGAACAGGTTCGTGGTAGTCGAATCTGAGACGACCACCTCGCCTGCACTGGCTCCCACCAGTCCGGCAATCTTGTCGCCCAGCTTTTGCTGGAACTCGAACCAGCCTTCGTTCCAAAAACGGATCAGGCGCTCGCCCCAATCGTATTCCACCAACATGCGTAAGCGCGTGGATGTACCAGAAGGCAGGCGGCCCAGTGAGTTACCATCCAGGTAGATCAGGTCGGGGTCGTCGATCACAAAGCGTTCCCGGTAGCGGGCCAATTCATCTTGGGAATCCATTTCCCAGGCAAATTCAGGTGAAGTATTGAAGTTCAGTTCTTCCATCGTGCATTTTCCTCGTTTAATGCGTTGAACAATTCTCATTTGTTACTATAGCTATTGAAAAGTGGTACATGTAGGGGCGGGTATGAAACCCGCCCCTACAAAAGATTCTCCATTTTCTTTAGTCCGCGTAATGGCTGAAACGTCCCTCACGCAGGCGGGCAACACCCTCCGCCAGCAAGTCGTCCGGGATCACGCGGAAAGTCTCTCCCGCGCTGGTGTCCTGGGGCATGCGCGGAATCTCTTCGCCAGCCGCAAACAGCGCCACCGCCCGGGTCATCAAGTCGGCCGCCAGGCAGGTCACGCGGTAATTGAGCGTTTCATAGGTATCATCGCGGTGGACGGGTAGTTCCTCACGCAGGATAATGTCACCGGTATCGATGCCCGGATCGATGAAATGCACCGTCGCCCCAACCGGCAGGTCCTTGTACAGTGCCCAACCCACCGAAGCCGAGCCGCGCAGCCAGGGTAACAGGCCGGGGTGGGCGTTGATCGTGCCGCGCGCCGGGATACTTAGAAGGTAATCCTTGATAATACGTGTGCCGCCCAGCACAGTCAGCTCTGGGGCAAGCGCTTCCAACATCTGGCGACATTCTTCCACATTATGGTTCTTTACTGCTTCGACGGGAATATTATGCGCAGCAGCCAGGGCGGCAATCTCCGGTGGGCGCGGCTGCCCGGCCATACGTTCGTAGAATTTACGGCGTTCCTCATCCGCTACTGCCGACGATTCTTGTATAATAACTTTCGGAACATAATTATTTCGCAATAATTTTTGCAACATTTCCCGACCATAAGGATGTTCTTCCAGCACCAAAAATGCAAACTCGAGCGACATTGCTCTCCTCCAAAAACAAGATTTTCAATTTATGTGTAGGTCGCATCAATCACAAATTGAGATGGGCGCCCACGCGCCCGCAGAAATTATACCAAGGACAGCGCACCATCAATTGGGCATTCCCTGCACGGCTTAGTTGTCAGACAGGGGAGCACTTGACCGATTACACATTCTTGGGTACCATTGCAATTTAAATAATGTCGCTGTTTTACCACTCGCGCCATACCGAATTTTCTGATTTACCAACTCTACCGCAAAGCGAAAGGAGAAAAAAGGAGGTGCTGTAACAGAAGATTTTTTATTTAATGCACATACGCCATATTCCTCACACTGATGAGGAAAAACTTGCAAGAAAATCTAAAACCATAAGCTCTTACTAAGGAGGAGCAGAAATGTCTAAACGCATTATTTCCCTATTTACCCTTCTCATCGTTGCCAGCATGCTGTTGGCAGCCTGTGGCGGGGGCGCCAGCAAAGCGCCAGAAGCCTGCGCCGAGAACCCCGATGAATCGGTCTGTGCAGTCTTCGAACCCGGCGACACCATCAAAATTGGTTACGCTGGCCCGATGACCGGTGACTATTCCGCTTTCGGTATCGACATCTCCCAAGGCGCGGAAATTGCCTTCGATAACGCTGGCGAACTCGATGGTTTCAGCTTCGAACTGCTGATCGAAGACACCCAGGGTAGCGGTGAAGGCGGCGCATCTGTCGCTAACAAATACGCCTCCGACCCCGATGTCGTGGCCATCGCCGGACACACTTTCTCCGGTTCCACCGAAGCCGCTATTCCGATCTACAATAGCGCTCGCATCCCCATGCTTTCCCCCTCCGCCACCAAGGAAACCTTGACCACTGGTGACCAGGATGTCTTCAACCGTATCCCCTTCACCGATGCCATTCAGGGCGCCAACGCCGCCGCCTACCTGCACGATGTATTGGGTGTGACCACCATCGCCGTCATACACAACGG
>JBNKDB010000305.1:0-7294 GCA_050288045.1 Anaerolineales bacterium
GGAGGCAAAAACCTGTGGCATGAGCAGCGCCAGTGGATTGATGCCCAGCGCCAGTGAAATCTGGATCGTGATTGGCGTCATCAACAGCATGGTGGTGACGTTATCCAGGAAAGCCGAAGCTACCCCGGCGATGACCATCAAGATCGGCAGCAGCAGCCACATGCGTCCGCCGGAAACGCGGTAAGCGGCAAAGGCCAGCCACTGGAAAATGCCGGTGCCTTCGACCACGGCGATCAGCATCATCATGCCCATGATCAGGAAGACCACATTCCAGTCGACGTATTCCAGCGAGGTCTCGAAATCGAAAATATAAAACTCTTCGCTGATCAACGGGCCGAGGTAGCTGATTCCCAGCAGCACGGCCATGCCCAGCAGCGCCGAGAGTGTATTGTGCATCTTGCCGGTGGCGATGAAGATCAGCGCCAGGATGAAGACGATCGTCGCAATCCAGAAGGCCGCCCCGATGTGCCGATCCATTTCGATATCCGGGAGAATGACAGATGTGTCGGATTGCAGGTGCTGTATGTCCGTTGTCGAAAGTTCGACCTCGGTATCTTGGAAATGGGGCCGGGCGATGGTAACCATTAACGTATCAGGCAGGGAGCCAGCAACGGTCAGTTCGAAGGTGCCATCCGGTTGGGTGGTAGCGGTTGCCAAGACTGCTTCTTCACCGGGGGCGTGCAGGCTGATCTTGGCGGCTTTGATCGCCTGGCCTTGTTTATCGAAAACGTGGCCGACGATCAGCGGTGTATTTGGGTCGGTCTGCGCCTGGACACTGGCGGCCGGTAAGGTCAGTAGCACACTTAATGTCAATAAAATCAATAAGGACGGATACAAATAAAGCGATTTTTTCACGAAATTGCTCCCTTTGCCTGAGTGTAAGAGTTTAAGGAGTTGATCTAAGAAGTAAATTGACTGGATTGCGCTTTGAATCTGCCTACAAATCAATCGTTAGCCCCCTAATTATAAGATATCCCACCGGGGAAGCATAGTTGCCCGATTAGGAGGTTAGTACTCATCCCGGGAACGGTAGCGGCGCTGCTTTTTCTTCTGGCTGTGGCGCTGTTTGGCTTCCAGGCGGCGCTGGCGAGCGGCCTTGCTGGGGCGTGTCTTGAGGCGCTTCTTGGGCTTTTTGGCGGCTTGGCGCAGCAGCTCGATCAACCGGCTCAGGGCTTCCTGGCGGTTGCGTTCCTGCGAACGTTCCCCTTGGGCCTCGATCAGCAACTCGCCTTCGGTGGTGATCTGGTTCCCGGCCAGGCGCTGTAGGCGCGCGTGGACCCCGGCAGGGAGCGCGGCGCTTTCCAGGTCGAAACGCAGCCTGACCGCCGAGGAGACCTTGTTGACGTTCTGCCCACCAGGGCCGGAGGCGCGCATGAATTCGTAGCTGATGTGCTCGTCGTCGATGTTGAATTGTGGTGTGATCTCGATTTTCATGATTAGTCAACTGCTAAAACGATGATTGCCTGTAGCATAATTATAATGCGTATAGATAAGCCACTGGTATGAGAAGCGTTTTCTGCTTACTCGAATTCTCCCTTGCGCCCAAACCTGGCCTGCGTCGCAGCGCCAAAAGCTTCACGCGCCTGACGGATTTGTTCGAGCAAGGCTTCCATCTCCAGCCCGGCTGAAGCACGTGCCGCCGGGATGACAGTGTTGCATTCGTTGGTATCCATAAAACGCGCCGCATTCAGCAGTTCTGCTTCATCACCGGGTGGGATTGCCAGGAAACCGTGCTTGTCGGCATGGATCAACTGGCCGGGGGCGATCCTGGTACCGAAGACCTCGACCTCACAGTTCCAACGTACCGGGACAACATGGGCGTGTCCGACGCATAAGCGCTGGGCCAGGGCCTTGAACCCGGCGTTGGTCATTTCGTCCACATCGCGAATGGCGCCGTCGGTGATCGTGCCTACACAGCCCAGGGCGCGGTGTGTGTTGCTGTTGACCTCGCCCCACAACGAGCCGATCACGGCGGGCTTGTCCAGATCCTGCACCACTACGATCTTGGGGCCGGGTTGTTCGGCCACATAGCGATAATACTGCATGGCATCGCTGGCCGACTTGTGGGCCGGGTTGCTCGGCTCGATCACCACGGTGACGGCGTAGCCCACCATCGGCCCCATCTGCGGCATGAAGTCGTGGGTCTCTTCCAGGTTGAAAGCATCGTGGGCGATGTCGTGTTGGGTGATCTGTTCCCAGCCGTTGTAGATCGTGGGCGTGTTCCAGCGCTTGAGTTGTAAGAGTTCGCTGTGGGAAAGCGTTTGGGCGGTCACGGGGTTTATCTCCTCTAAGCTACTTATTGATAGAATGTGCGCTTGATGATCCAATCGAACCAACGGTCGGGCAGCAGGCGTGCCAGCCGGATGGTGCGCTTTGCCCCGCGCGTCACCGGGTAACGGGTTTTCGGGCGGGCAGCGGTGAGCGCTTCGGCGATTACCTCGGCCACCTCAATCGGCGGCGCGCCGTTTTCGCCGTTGCGCATGGCCCTATCCGTGGTGCGCTGGGCAGCCTGGCCGTACAGCGCCTGGGCCTTGTGAGGGAGACTATTCAGTAGATCATTGGCTGTGCCCAGTGAGGTCTCCCAGATCGGAGTCTTGATCGCGCCTGGTTCGATACTGACCACATGCATATTCCAGGGCAGCAGTTCGCGGCGTAGGGCGTCGGTGTAGGCTTCCAGGGCGTGCTTGGATGCGGCGTAGGCCCCGAAGAATGGGTACACGAATTTTCCGCTGACCGAACTGACGTTGATGATGCGTCCATGACCCAGGCGCAGCAATGGCATGAAAGCGCGCGTTACGGCCACTTGGCCGATGAAATTGACTTCCATCTGGTGGCGCAACTGGTCGATGGGGATGTATTCCATGGGGGCAGCGATGGCAATCCCGGCGTTGTTGACCAATCCCACCAGGCCTTCCTCGCCTAGCTTTTCCTTGACGTGCAGCGAGGCGGCAGCGATCTGGTCGTGGTTGGTGACGTCGAGGAAAATGGGCGTCAACTTTTCGCTGGCTTTGGCCTGTAAAGCTTTGGCATCTTCCACTTTGCGCACTCCGGCAAATACCCGGAAACCGAGCGCGTCCAGGTACAGGGCACAGGCCTCACCGATGCCTTTGGATGCCCCGCTGATGACAACTGCGCCATGCTGATTGCTCATAGTTGCTCCTACCAGATTAGCTAAGTTACCTAAGTGAAAATGCTAAATCTTACAAAATGTGCTATTTGCAAATACACTTGAATATAAATGCGACTTGTGTACTATGACGGGCGGGCACGAGGCCCGCCCCTACCCAATCGTAGCTGTAGGGGCGGCCCTTGTGGCCGCCCGGAAAAGACGTCGGGGTATTATTAGAAAACACTTTTTTAATTCAGTTTCTATTTGAATAATAAAAGGGCGCATCAGAACTCTAGCTGGTTCTATGCGCCCCAATACAACTGTCGAATTTGGTCTCCTAATAATCTTTCAACATGCGATCCAATGGGCGGTTGGCCTCCCACGGATAGACGATGTGAGCGTCCGTGCTGGCGGCATAGTAGTTCGGGCGGGCGCTACCGAACAGGTTGCGGTAGGGATTGAAATGCAGCACCGCTGTGAATGGCATGCCACCGGCGGCGGAGACGCGGTTCTTGACGGCGGTGATCGTACGCCCCGAACCCCACACGTCATCCACGACCAGCACGCGCCGCCCGCGCAGCAGGTCGTTGGCCGGGAACTGTAGGAACTGCGGCCACACCAATAGATTCTCGCGATCGTTTTCCATCTCGGCGGGGAAGTCGACGGCAGCAGTGAGGATTTCTTTGATATCCATGGATTCCGCCAGCATACCGCCCGGGATGATGCCACCGCGTGTGATCAATACCATGGTTTGGAATTCATAGTCGAACTGGTCGATGAGGTGATCGACAAGGCGTTCGACCTCTTTCCAGGTAACCAATTCACGACGCATTTGCATGGGTCTTACCTCCAATAATACATTTACCAGCCCGGCTAGGCCTGGCAGATCGCAAAGCGATTCGCTTGAGAAAGATCGAAGATCTTTCCATGCTCCCTATTATAGCAAAGCTTGGGGATTAACTTGTACTTGCCAGTCACCCAAATTTTTGCCGCGCAGCACTGAAGCTGGGTCCGGGCCGCGCAAGATGATCTGCCAGCGGTACTCGTCATCCAGGCGTTGGTAGAAGCAAGGCACCGGCCCGATCATCTCAGTAGCGCGCCGGTCTTCGATCCGTAGCCACTCCCGGATACGGGCAGCTAGTTCACGGGCCTGGCTTTCGGCCCGCCCGGCCTGGCGATGACGGTAGACCAGCCGTACCAATTGGGTGAAGGGTGGGTATTTCAATTCGCGGCGGTAGCGTAGTTCGGTCTGGTAGAACCCGGCATAATCGTGGGCGGCTGCTGCCTGGATCACGTAATGCTCGGGCTGGAAGGTTTGCAGCACGACCTGCCCGCCCAACGGACTGCGCCCGGCGCGCCCGGCGACCTGCGCCAGCACCTGGAAGACGCGCTCCCCGGCGCGGTAATCAGGCATGTTCAGGCCGACGTCGGCCAGCACCACACCCACCAGTGTGACCAGTGGCAGGTCGAGGCCTTTCGCCAGCATTTGTGTGCCCACCAGCACGTCGGCGCGCTGGTTGGAAAAATGGCTGAGGATGATCTCGTGGGCGCCTTTCTGGCGGGTGGTCTCCCAATCCCAGCGCAAGGTGCGCACCCCAGGAAATTCCGCCCGGATTTCTTCCTCGACGCGCTCGGTGCCCATGCCGTACTGCTTGATGCGTTCGCTGCCACATTCCGGGCAGGTCTTGGGCATACTACGTTGGTAGCCACAGTGGTGGCAGATCAACTGGCGCTGGCCTTCGTGGAAGGTGAGCGGCATATCGTCATGTGGGCAGCGCAGCACATGGCCGCAGTCACGGCAGAAGACGTAGGTGGAGGTACCGCGCCGGTTGAGGAAAATGATGGCCTGCTGTTTGGCAACGAGTACGTTGCCGAGCGCATTTTGCAGGGCGCGGCTGAAGATCGAGCGGTTCCCGGCGCGCAGTTCGGCGCGCATATCGATTACGTCCACCGGCGGCAGGTCGATGCTTTCGGCGTCAGCTTCGACGGGATGATAGCGCGAAGGTAATCCCAGGCGTTCGACCTGGGCGCGCACGGTTTCTTTGTGGGCCAGGATGCGTTCGGGCAGTTCCAAGAGTTGCCAGTCGCCCCGGCTGGCCTGGTAGAAGCTGGTCACGTCGGGGGTGGCTGACCCCAGGATGCAGGCCGCGCCCAGGATGCGAGCATATTCCACGGCGACGGCGCGGGCGTGGTAGTAGGGCAGGGTGTTGTCCTGGTAGTACGAATCGTCGTGCGACTCGTCCAGGATGATCAATCCAATATTGGGCAGTGGGGTGAAGAGGGCACTGCGCGGCCCAACGATCACGGAGAGTTTGTCTTTGCGGGCGCGCCGCCAGGTATCGTAGCGCTCGCCCTCGGATAATCCCGAATGTACCAGCCCGACCTGGCCGGGGAAGCGCCCCAGGAAGCGGCGTACGGTTTGCGGGGTTAGCGCAATTTCCGGCACCAGTACGATGGCCTGTTTGCCTTGCGCCAGGGTACGTTCTACGGACCGCAGGTAGATTTCGGTCTTGCCTGAACCGGTTACACCGTGCAACAGATAAGGTGGTTGAGCTTCTCCGTTGGCGGTAGCGTCCAGCCCACCTGCTAGGCGTTCCCAGATCTCTGCTTGCTGGCCGGTCAGTTGCGGGGGTGTGGCGGGATCGTAGGCCACTTCTGCCAGCGGATCGCGTACCGCCTCGCGCTCGCTCAACACGACCAGGTCTTGCTCAGCCAGGCGTTGCAAATCTTCTAGGTTTGTACTGGTTTCGGCATAAATCCAGGTCACGTCGACCGCTTCAGCCTCGCGATGCAAGAATTCTAGGATTTGTTTGCGGCGTTCTTTTGTATGATCTCTCCAATTCGAAACCGCATCGACTGCTGCAAGGGCGGCGTCCAGCACTTCAGCCAATTGGGCGGTGCGCACGTATTTGGGCCGGATCGTGGGTAACGGGAGAATGTCTTTGGTGGTGATCGCGCCCTGGTCGATCAAACGGGCGGCGATATTACGCCAGTTGAAATTATCCGGGAAGGCGCGCTCGATCTGTTTGCCGCGCAGCGGCCCGCGTTTTTGCAGCAATTTCACCAGTTGGGTTTGCATTTTGCTCAAGCTGGCCGGATCGGGGTCGAAATCGGCAGCCAGGGTATATTCTTTATCGCCCTGCTTACTGAACCCGACCGGCAGCATCAGGTTGATACAGGCCGCCAGCGGGGCCAGGGTAGTTTCGGCAATGCGCCGGGCCAGCGCGATCTGCGCCGGAGTGACCACAATCCCGGCATCGACTACGGCAACCACAGCCCGCGTTTCGGAGACCTCCGGTACGTTTATTTCCTGCAGGACGATGCCCTGTACGGTTTGTTGGCCGAAGGGCACCACCACTAGGCAGCCGGACATGACCTGCGCTTCCAGTTCTGGCGGCAGGTGATAATGAAATACTCCCGAAACCTGGGGTACATTCACGGCGATTTCGACGTAGCGGGTCATACCATGTCCATAGCAGAAGGCGATTGTTGGTGGATTGCTGAACTAGGCGAGGGATCAATCAAGGTTTTCTAGAAATTCTCTTTCCTTCTTCGTCAATTCCACATTTTCCAGCAACTCCGGGCGGCGTTGGGCGGTGCGGCGCAGGGCTTCCAGGCGCCGCCATTCATCCACTTTGGCATGGTCGCCGGAACGCAAAATCTCCGGCACCTCCCAGCCGCGGAACTCTGCCGGACGGGTGTAATGGGGGTGTTCCAGCAAACCGGTGGCGTACGAATCTTTTTCTGCACCTTCCGGGTCTCCCAGCACACCGGGCAGCAAGCGCGTCACGGCGTCGATCAAGATCAGAGCGGGCAATTCGCCGCCGGTCAGTACGTAGTCACCAATCGAAATTTCATCCGTCACCAGGTGCTGGCGCACGCGTTCGTCCACGCCTTCATAGCGCCCGCATAGCAGCGCCAGGCGGTCGTGTCCGGCCAGTTCCTGGGCGATAGACTGGGCGAAAGAGCGTCCCTGGGGCGTAAGCAGGATCAGCGGGCAGGTCGGCGGGTTGCCGACTACATCTTCCACGGCGTTGAAGATCGGCTCTGGTTTCATCACCATGCCGCCCCCGCCGCCGTAGGGTACGTCGTCGGTTACCTGGTGTTTGTCGGTGGCCCAATCACGGATGTTGTGCAGATCGACACGCAGGATTTCCGCTTCGCGGGCGCGTTTGAGCATGCTGG
>JBNKDB010000306.1:0-4057 GCA_050288045.1 Anaerolineales bacterium
CCAGCGGCTCTCTTAATTCCCATCCAATAAAAAGCAAACTACTACCGGCTAAAGCCAGTAGCTTTGAAGGTCGAATGAAATTCGACTAAAGAGCCTTCCTACACTCAAAGTCTTTTCTACATGGTACATTTGATGTTTCCATTCGGGCGGCCACAAGGCCCGCCCCTACCCAACTGTACCTGTAGGGGCCGCCCTTGTGGTGGCCCGCTCAAAGATACGGGTCGCCAGATTTACGCAAAGTTGAAAACGGCCCACCTGAAAGGTGGGGGGGTGACTCTATTTATAGACAATAAACCGTCGGTGCAGTTTTAGCTGCTGCCGACGGTTCTATTATTTTTGTCAATCGCCCAAATAAGAATCTAGTTAAGCAAACTACTCTTCTAAATTCCGATATCCCCGGTTGAAATACATCAACGGAGCACGCGCTTCGGCATCTTCGCCGACCTCGGCAGACAAAACTTCACCAATAAAAACGGTATGCGTTCCGGCCGGGACGCGTTCGCGCACTACACAATCGAAGAATGCTAGCCCACCCTCGATCAACGGGCTGCCGGTTTCCAACGACCAGGTCGGCACCCCGTTGAACCGCTCATCTTCATTTCCCAGCCGTCCGGCAAAGCGGTCCGAAATATGCTGCTGGTCGGTCGCCAGGATGGTAACGCCAAACGTACCGGTCTTGCTGACCAGCCCGTGCGTGCGCGTGTTCTTTTCCAGGGAGATCATCACCAACGGCGGGTCGAGCGCCAATGAAGTGAACGAATTCACCGTCATCCCGTGGCGCGTTTTGCCGTTGCTGGTCGTCGCAATCGCCACCCCTGTTCCCCAAAAGCGCATCACGTCTCGCAATTTTTCTGTTGTGTTGGTTTCCATGATTTTTCCAATTTTTCTATAATTTATCTATTTTATCATTTTCTGCCGTTCCGGCACAGAATCTGCATCGGATAAACTGGATTGTTTATGAAACACTTATGTTCAGTGAGATCGGACAGTTATAAAATGATTTAGTGGTCAACGCTATTTTATACCACCGGTTTGTGCAGCCAACTACTAACCAATTCCGCTTGCCAGTTAGCCACCAATTAAGGTAGTATTCGGGTAAATGATCGAAGAACAAAGCGTACAACAACCACCGGCAAAACCAGAGCGTTTGCCGCGCATCCATATCCTGCGCCAGTTGCGGCGTATCCTGACGGTCGGCATTATCCTAGCTACCCTGTTCACAGCCTGGACGCCGCTGGGGTTGTTCCCCACCGAATGGGTCGACCGCATTGCGCAGGGTTTGTTGACGCGTGCCGAAGGTAGCGAGACCGAACCCCAGGTTTTCCTGTCGATCACGCCAACCCCGCGTCCCAAGCCGCGCATCGGCGTGGTTGCCGGGCACTGGGGCAATGACGCTGGTGCGGTTTGTCCGGATGGCTTGACCGAGGCAGAGATCAACCTGGAAATCGCTTCGTTGGTGCAAAAGCTGCTGGTTTCGGAAGGCTTCGACGTCGACTTATTAAAGGAATTCGACGACCGCCTGGAGCAATACCACGCCCTGGCGCTGGTCTCCATCCACGCCGATTCTTGTGATTTCATCAGCACAGATGCCACCGGTTATAAGGTCACATCCGCGCTTGGCTCCACCCGCCCACGCAACTCCGAACGCCTGGTCGCCTGCATCCAGAGCCGTTACCAAAACGCCACCGCCATGGAGTTCCACGCCGGAAGTATCACCCGCGACATGACCAGCTACCATGCCTTCGACGAAATCCACAACGAGACCGCCGCCGCGATCATCGAAACCGGCTTCCTGAACCTCGACCGCCAGATCCTCACCCAGCATCCCGATGTGATCGCCCGTGGGATTGCCGACGGCGTGCTGTGCTACATTTATAACGAAAGCATCACCACCCAGCCTACACCGCCTCCCACCCCCACATCGGAACCATGAACCGGGCCGAGGAAATTCAATTCCGCCACCTTCTGCAGGCATCGCACTCTGCTTTGCGGCGCGGTGACCGGGCGGAATCCCGCCGCCTGGCACTACATGCCGCCGGTCTGGCCCCCAATCAAGAAGAACCCTGGCTGCTGTTGGCCGCCTTGGCCAGCCCGCGCGCCAGCCTAGAATACCTCACCCAGGCCCTCGAGGCCAACCCGAAGAGTGAACGCGCCCGCGAGGGTATGCGTTGGGCGATCAAGCGGGCGCGCAAACAGGGCATATTCAACGGCCACGGCCTGGCCGATCCTCTGGCGTCCACCCAGTCGACCGAAACAGATATCGACTCAACCCAACCAACTCGATCCAGATTGAATTTCGCTGAACGAAATTCGACGATGAATCCGCCAGAGGCGGATTCCGGACACACCGTTCCCTCCCGCCCTCAATCCGAATCTTTTGGGGAGACTGTCCCCACCCACCGCCCCTTCAAACCGATCACCGCATCACTTAGCGACACCGCCCCAACACCGGTCAAATCGCGCTTATCCTGCTGGGCGCCCAGCCTGATCGGCGTAAGTGTTTTCGTGCTCGTCGTCCTGTTCGGGTTACTGGCCTGGTTCGGCACGCCCTGGCTGCAAAGCACGTTTGCCAAAGAACCCAATTCCTGGGCGCTGGCCGTCTTGCCGCAAAAAGTTACCCTGACCCCCACGCCTACTGCAACCTACACCGCCACCCCAACAGCGACGCTGACCCCCACGCCTACCAATACCCCGACGCCCACTGCAACCTTCACACCTTCCCCAACAGCCACAGAGGAGCCCCCGCCCCCAGCCCCACCAGTGGAAGACGCCTATGTCCCGCCTCCGGCCGATTTCGGCGACGATTTCTGGATCGACGTGGATTTGAGTGAGCAGACCGTGCGCGCCTACCAGGGTGACGAAATGCAGCGCTCGTTCCTGGTCTCGACCGGACGCTGGCCGACGGTAACGATCACCGGTCAATACCAGATTTACGTCAAATACGAGTCTGCCTTGATGTATGGTGCCGATTATTACCTGCCCGGTGTGCCTTACGTGATGTATTTCTATAAAGATTACGGTATCCACGGCACCTACTGGCACACCAACTTCGGTACGCCAATGAGCCACGGTTGTGTGAACATGGCGACCGAAGACGCCAAATGGATATTCAACCACTCGCGCGTGGGTACCTGGGTGAATATCCATGAATGAAAGTGACCGGTGATGGGTAACCAATAATCAGGTCGGCGCTATTCAAGATAGAAATAAACGAAATGCGTGAGGCGAGATTCGTGATATGGGAGCAAGCCCTATAGCCACATTGCAGGCGACTTTAGTCGCCGAAAGGACATAAGTGCGAGTTGAGAACCGTGAGACGACATTCCAAGTTAGCGAATTGTGCTCCGTGAAGGCTAATTTATTACCCGACGTTACCTGCAATTTGTAATTTGCATCCTGCATCTTGCACCCATCTCTAAACCGAGTCGCTTACCAAAACATTTATGCACGCTAATCAATCGAAATTTTCCCGCCGAGACTTCCTCAAGCTCAGTGCCTTAGGTGCCTTGAGCCTGCTGGTGCCGCCTGCCCGTAGAGCGGCTGCCGCCTGGGAAGGATTGCAAGGGCGCGTGCTGCTTGAAAACGCCATGACCTTCGACCGGCCTTCGGTAGACGGCTGGCCGGTGGCCGTGTTCTGGAAAGACAACTTGTTGAACATCGTGCGGGCTGTGGTCGGTACTGATGAAGACATCCCCAACCGCACCTGGTACGAACTGGAAGACGGCAGCTACATCCACGCCACCAATGTACAGACCGTACGTACGGTGATGAACGAACCGCAGAAGGTGCCCGAATGGGGTGTACTGGCCGAAGTGACCATCCCCTTTACCGATGCCCATACGCGCGCCGACCACGACAGCGAGGTTGCCTACCGTTTCTACCACGGCACCACGCATTGGATCGATAAGCGCGTCTACGGGCGCGGCCTGGAGCCATGGTACCGTGTAATCGACGACCGCCTGGACAAAACATACTTCGTTCCGGCGCGCTACCTGCGTGTAATCCCGGCTACCGAATTGCAGCCGCTTTCGCCAAACGTTTCCCCCGAAAACAAACG